>CAIMFA010000733.1 GCA_903840185.1 uncultured Lentisphaeria bacterium
ACTCATGGAAATCTGCCAAATAGTAAAATAACTGTTTTAGGTCATAACATCAAATAAATTGCAGGAAAATCCATGCATAAATATTATGAACATTTTTTGAAGTCAATCTTTTCTATGATTCATTGCGGCTGGACGGTTTTCGATTATCATAATTTAACTCAATCTTGTAATGGTGCAATTTATAGCACTGCCGCCAGTTGAAGAGCTTCCATCCAAAGACGTATAATATTGTATCAATAGCAATATTTCCCAGCTGTATGTTGTAATCGTCATAGGTGCAGGTTCTGCATGTAAGGATGTCTGATGATGTCACAAAGAAATTCAACTAACGGAGTTGATTTCCCTGCTGATTTGTTGTAACTTATTATAGAATTACCTGTCAGGCTGGACGTCTGTTATATCATTCGTAATTTTTATTAAATTATGCCGTCGGCAGTTTAGAATTGAGAAATTTGCATATTCATTTTATATTGGATTTAAGGGAATGTTATTAAAATTAAAGAATATAATGAATCTATGTACAGCCGGCTGGCGGTTCCCCTGCTTTATTTTTGTATTGTCATTGTTATTGTGCGCGTTCTTAAGTTCTCTTAATGATATTCCGGAACGTGATGTTGCCGGGCGGTACGCGGTTATGGCGGAGGCTTTTGCCGCTGGCGATTGGGATTATGCATTTCACCCGCGAATTCCTCCGGTGATGCCTTGTTGTGCCGGTGTTGTTGTATGGCTGACCGGATGCAGTGGCTTTGTTGCAGCAAAAACCGTCAGTGTTTTGTTTTTTGCGGCATGTGTCTTTCCGCTGTATGGCATTTTTCTCCGGACATTTAATGAAAACATTGCGCGATGGGGTTGCGTGTTGTTGATGTTTAGTTCCCATTTGCTCCGTATTGCCGTTTCCGGTTTACGAGACAGCAGCAAAGGCCTGGCGATTATAATCGCATGTTATGCGATATTGTGCATTTGGCAGCAGAGGACAAAACTGGCCGGCTACTCGTGGTGCATTGCCGGGGCGGTCTTGCTCACGTTAACCCGCGGGGACTGTATATTATATGCTGCCCTTTTTATGGGTGCTGCATTTATTTTTGAATTATATCGTCAGCGTTCGTTTTTTTTCCCGTGGCGTACTATTCTCGCGGTAGTTTTATATCTATTCTGTTTGTCTCCGCAACTTTATTACAACTACCGGATGATCGGATATCCGGTGCCTGAAGTTAGATATGGAATGATTTTAAATAAATTTGAGCAATGGTCAGGCTTTAATATTTTCTATAATCACAATGCGATAATGAAATTGCCGGATGCGCAAACGAAAGAAGAGGCGCAGAAAGTTAATTCAGTTAAAGAACTTTGTACCGCAGGCACAGTATCTGCTGTTTCATCGAATATATTTGGCGATTCATCAACGGTACCGCAAAATGGATATTCTGTGACGGAGTTTATTGACTCTCTGTTTAAAGGTTTTTACCCTTACTTTTTCCTTTTTGCTCTTCCGGTGATTGTTATGAGAATATATCGCCGTGACTGGAAAGTGGAAGAAAGCATTCTGCTGGCAGTTCTTATGGGACATGCATTTTTGATTGTAATGCAGATTCTTATTTTCGACAAATCGCTTTATGTTTCGCGGCGCTATTTAATTCCGGTCGCGCCTGTCGCATTCGGGTGGTCGGCCATCGGCATGCTGGGCCTTTGGGGATGGCTTTGTTCAAAGATTCCTGTATTGGAAAAGCGCGCGGCGGCGCCCATGGTATTCGCCGGATGCGCTATTGCCCTGTTAGCCGACAGTGCCGGGCCGATGATCAAAGACTACACATCATGCAAAAAAAATACTGAGCGTAAGGCAACGATTCAAATAGCTGAATTTATCAGGAATGACTTTGGCGGACAGGCTGAACGAATAAACCGCGAACTGATCTGTTTGGCTTATCGTTCTAATCGTCGTCCATTAATACTCGGCGATTTGCCTGTTGTCGGGTACTGTGCAGGCGGGCAGAATATATATCGAGAAGATGCTGATGTAAAGAGTGGCAGGATAATGCCTGATTACATTGTAGCTGTATATGATGAAAAAGGAAAACCGTATCCGGGATTCAATCTTATCAGGCGGGTTCAAATTAACAATACCCGGTATGATGTATGGAAATCAGGGAGGTAAATAATTGTGAACGGCGGTAAAATACGAGTAATATTACTTGCGCTTGTTGATTTTGCAACCTTCTACGGAGTCCTGCTGTTGTCTGCATGGTTGTATAAGCTTTGTGGTGGTAGTTATCTTATGCTTGAATATTTCAGATTGTGGCCGCTGGGGCTGGTTCTGCTGTCATGCAATTCATTCATCCGTATTTATCATGGGAACTTTTTTTATCCTGGCGCCGCACTGGGGCAGGTAGAGGAATTGCGCCGCTTATTTTTTTCTGTCACACTGGTTTATTTATTAATCTTTTCATATCTTTTTGCTACCCGGAATGTTGAATTTTATTCCAGGGCGGTGTTTATGATGAGCTGGGCGGGGACATTACTTTTTCTGCCCTTGTCCCGCTGGGTGCTTCGTTCCGCGATGAAGGCATTCAGTTTCGGTCAAATACATGCGCTGGTGGCCGGCGCCGGCGCTGGCGGAGTGTCATTAGTAGAGGAATTACAGAAAAATCGTCATATCGGTATTGTTCCTGACGCTTTTATTGATGACGATGTTTCAAAAATTGGTAAATCCATACAGAATATCCAGGTTCTCGGAAAAATTTCTGATGCTGTTGAAATCGCCAGAACAGCAAAAATAGATTATATCATAATATGCCTGCCGCTGGCAGTTACTAGAGAAAAAATCAAAATTTTATCAACCTATTTTCATCATATTATGATTGTCCCCGACAATGACGTATTTCCCACTGCCTGGACGTATCCTATAGACATAAATGATCGCCTGGGAATGGAGTTGCGCAACCAGTTAATGCTGCAGGGGCCGCGGTTTGTCAAGAATATGTTTGAATTGATTATGGCGGCAATGGCGATATTCGCATTGCTCCCATTGTTTATATTGATTGCATTTTTGATAAAAATAACCAGCCGCGGCCCAATATTTTACAGAGCGGAACGTCTTGGACTCGACGGAAAAACAATTAATGTGCTGAAATTCCGGACCATGTATCAGGATGCGCATGCCGAGCTGGAACAGATGCTGGAAACTAAGCCGGAATTGCGCAAGGAGTGGCAGGAAAAATTCAAAATCAGTAACGATCCGCGAATTACCCCGCTTGGCCAGTTTCTCCGGCGTTCCAGCCTTGATGAGTTACCGCAGTTCTTCAATGTTTTAAAAGGCGAGATGGCGGTAATCGGTCCGCGTCCTATTGTAGAGGAGGAGAAAAAATACTACGGAGAAAATTATGCAATCGTCAACCGGGTAAAGCCTGGCATTACCGGTTACTGGCAGGTTTCCGGACGCAGCGTGACCAACTACAGTCAACGGGTCAGGATGGATATGTACTATATTATGAACTGGTCAGTATGGCTGGATATTTATATTTTATTGAAAACGGTGAAAGAGGTTTTATTTTGCCGGGGAGCATATTGACTATGAAATCTTCCGGCAGAAATGTGGCGCTGCTGCATTACTGGTTGACGAATATGCGGGGGGGGGAGAATGTCCTCGAGGAATTCTGCCGGATATGGCCGGAAGCGGATATTTATACACACGCTTATGCCCCGGAGCGTATCAGCGATACGATCAACTCTCACCGGGTTAATTGTACTTTCATCAACTGGCTGCCGCACGCAGATACCGGTTGCCAGAAATATCTGCCATTGATGCCGCTGGCTCTGAAAAGACTCGATTTATCCGCTTATGATTTAATTATAAGCAGTGAATCCGGTCCGGTCAAGGGAATTAACAAGCCCCGGGGAAGCTCCCATATTTGTTATTGTCATTCGCCGATGCGCTATCTGTGGGATATGTATGATGAATATTACCGGAATGCCGGAGTTGCCGGAAAGATCGCGATGTCGCTATTTAAAAATCCGTTGCGCCGGTATGATCTGAAATCTGCCGAAACAGTGGATCACTTTATCGCCAATTCGCATTTTGTCGCAGAGCGGATTAAGCGAATTTACAGGCGTGACTCAACGGTTATTCATCCCCCTGTAGATGTTGACTTTTTTACTCAGGGGAATTACGCAAAGGGCGATTATTATCTTTTTGCCGGCCAGCTGATCCCGTATAAACGGCCTGATCTGGCGATTGCCGCATGTGAACGCATGAATCGCAAACTGATAATTGCCGGAGACGGGAGTATGCGGCGTGAACTGGAAAAGAATTCCGGACGCAATGTGACATTTACCGGCAGACTTCAGCGTGAAAAACTGCGGGAGCTGTATGCCGGCGCCAAAGCGTTGATATTTCCCGGCATCGAGGATTTTGGAATTATCCCGCTGGAAGCTCAAGCCGCCGGCACCCCGGTTATTGCGCTGGGTGAAGGCGGTGCGCTGGAAACGATTATCCCCGATAAGACCGGCATGTTTTTTGACCGGCCGGAGATAGAGTGCCTATGCAATGCGATAGAAGCGTTTGAAGCGAAAACATTCTCCGCGGATTATCTGGCTGCCCATGCTGGAAAATTTTCCACGGAACGATTCCGTGCCGAAATGAATAATTTTCTGGCCTCGCAAAATAGATAATTTGTTAAGTCTTGTTCCGCCCAAACGCCGTCCTGTCAGCTTAAAGAAGTTATCAGTTCATTGACACGTACCAGTTTCTGCTTCAAATCTTCGCAATGTGCCTGAGCTTCGCGGACTACGTTTTCCGGGGCTTTGTCAACGAAACTCTTATTACTGAGTTTGGCCTCGGAGCCTTTAATCCAGCCTTCAATCTGCTTTTTCTGGTCATTCAGCTTCTTCAGTTCCGACTCAACATCAATCAGTCCCTTGAGCGGCAGATAAATCATGCCGGTATTGGACATCTGCGAAGGCGCGGCGCCATCGGCGGCGTTGTAGTCTTCCTGGGAAACAATCACTTCATCAGCGTTCAGCAGGAATTTTACTGACTCCATTTCTGACTTGAGGAAAGCCTCGTTTGCCGGACTGAATGCTTTAATGTAATATGAAGCCTTCTTGCCGGCCGGGATGTTGTAATTGACTTTCAGCGCGCGCCCGGAGCGGATAAGCTGGAATTTGCCGTCAACCATGTTCAGCAGTTCGGCATTTTTATCCATGATGCACTGCATTTTCTTTTCCGAAAGCGGCTGCGGGAAAGACTCATACATGATTGTCTGAGCATCGCCGAGGAAGCCCATCTGATGAGCAAGTTCCTCAGTGATGAACGGCATGAACGGATGCAGCAGGCGCAGGATTTTGAACAGCACGAAGTCAAGTACGGCAATCGCCTGTGCTTTGGCTTCGCCGCCCTGGCGGAGTCCGATTTTCGATGATTCAATAAACCAGTCGCAGAAAGTGCTCCAGACTACTTCATAGATCTCATGAACTGCAAAATGGAAGCGGTATTCCTTGAGCGCGGTATTCGCCATGATAATGACTTCATCCAGCTTGAAAAGCATCCACTTTTCATCCGGGGTGAGTTTCGACTGGTCAATGCCGGATAATTCGCGGAATCCGGCTGTAGTCGGGCCCTGCATCTGGCGGAAGCGGCAGGCGTTCCACAGTTTATTGGCGAAGTTTCTGCCGATCTCGCATTTATCGTTGCTGTAACGGATGTCCATGCCGACCGGAGCAATATAAATAATGGAGAAACGCAGCGCGTCAGCACCGTAAGTATCAATCACATCCAGCGGGTCCGGCGAATTGCCGAGCGATTTGCTCAATTTGCGGCCGAGATCATCGCGGATGATACTGGTGAAATAAACATTCTTGAACGGCAGTTCACCCATAAATTCATAGCCGGCCATAATCATTCTGGCAACCCAGAAGAAAATTATGTCCGGACCGGTGACCAGATCGCAGGTCGGGTAAAAGAACTTCAGCTCGGCAGTCTTTTCCGGCCACCCCATGATGGAGAAAGGCCACAGCCATGAGCTGAACCAGGTATCGAGCACGTCCTCTTCCTGGCGCCACGGGCCGCCGTCTTTCGGACCTTCCATGCCGACGTAGATTTCGCCGGTCGTATCATTATACCATGCCGGGATGCGGTGTCCCCACCATATCTGACGGCTGATGCACCAGTCTTTGATGTTTTCCATCCAGTGGAAATAGGTCTTAGCCCAGCGGTCCGGGTAGAATTTGATATCGCCGGAACGCACCGCCTCGATCGCCGGTTTCGCCAGTTCGTCCATCTTGACGAACCACTGTTCGCTGACCAGGGTTTCAATCGGCACATCGCCGCGTTCGGAGTATCCGACGTTGTGAATGATGTCCTCGACTTGAACCATGAGGCCGGCGGCTTCCAGATCCTGCAGCACTTTTTTGCGGCATTCGTAGCGGTCAAGCCCGGTATAATCCAGACCGGCACGCTCATTCATCGTGGCATCTTTATTCATGATGTTGATGAATTCGAGTTTAGCCCTGGTGCCGACTTCGAAGTCGTTCGGATCATGGGACGGAGTGATCTTTACACAGCCGGTACCCTTAGTCGGATCGGCATGTTCATCGCCGATAATCGGAATTTTTCTGCCGGTAAGGGGCAGATCGACGGTTTTTCCGATCAAGTGCTTGTAACGGGGGTCTTCCGGATGCACTGCCACGGCGGTGTCGCCCAGCATGGTTTCCGGACGGGTGGTGGCTATCACCAGATGGCCGGAACCGTCAGACAGAGGGTATTTATAATGATAAAACTTGCCTTTAACCTCTTTGTAAATAACTTCTTCATCGGAAAGCGCGGTCTTGGAAACCGGACACCAGTTGATCATGCGGCGTCCGCGGTAGATATAGCCTTTTTCATACAGGCTGACAAAAACTTTGCGGACTGCATCGCTTAATCCTTCATCCAGAGTAAAGCGTTCGCGTTCCCAGTCGCAGGATGAGCCAAGGCGGCGAAGCTGCCGGATGATCGTACCGCCGTATTGCTCGCGCCACTCCCAGACCCGGCGCATAAATTCTTCGCGTCCGAGTTCTTCGCGTCCGGTATTCTCTTTTTCCTTGAGATAGCGTTCCACGCGGCTTTCAGTGGCAATGCCGGCATGGTCGGTGCCGGGAAACCAGCTTACTTCGTGTCCGAGCATCCGGTGCCAGCGGGCCAGAATGTCCTGCAGCGTATTGTTTAAAACATGTCCGAGTGTCAGAATGCTGGTAATATTCGGAGGAGGAATAACTATTGAATATGGTTTTTTACCGGAATCCGGCTTGCCGTGAAAATATTTACGCT
>CAIMFA010000734.1 GCA_903840185.1 uncultured Lentisphaeria bacterium
CTTTTTCTCTGGCTTTGCCCAGCGCCGGCAGCAGCATTGATGCAAGAATAGCGATAATGGCGATCACAACGAGGAGTTCGATGAGCGTAAAACTTCTTTTCTTCATTTTTCACATCTCCTTGAGTTAAAGTGTGTTTAAAATTCAGGTACTTTTTCTAACTATCAGATCCGCTTTGACTACAATATCCTTGACCCGGTCTTTCGGCAGGTCTTCGGTCAGCAGGCGCACCGCCAGCCGTCCCTGCTCCGCCCAGTGCGTGTCCACGGTGGTCAGCGGCGGATTGGTTATCTCTGAGTCGATGGTATTGTCAAACCCGATGACCGCCAAGTCGCGGGGAACGCGGATTTTATTGTGCGCGCAGTATTCGAGAATAAATGACGCAAACATGTCCGACATGGCGAAAATAGCGGTCGGCGGATTTTTCAGCGCCATAAGTTCAGCCATAGCCCTGGCGGTGGAGTCATAGGATTTCCTGCAATTTTTCAGCAGCTCCGGTTCAAAACAGACTCCAATGTCTTTCAACGCCATGAAGTAGCCTTCGAACCGCCCGGCGCCCCATTTCCCGCCGGAGGTTATCATCGCAATCCGGCGATGTCCCCGTTCGATCAGGTGGGAGGTCGCCATATAGCCGCCATGCACAAAATTATTCCTGACAGTAGATACCCCGCGAATCGAGTCCAGACAGTGGCAGCAGCAGCAATTGATATTCGCGCTGCTGCTTATCAGGTCGGCCAGTTCTTTATTAAAATCCGGAAAATCCTGAACCAGCAGCACATCAAGCCGCTCTCCGGACCGCGCCGCCTGCTCCAGAAATTTCAGCGTCACGACTTTATTTTCGCAACCAAGCCGGATAGACTCCTCCACTATGCCTTTATATAATCCGGCAAAAAGGTAGCCTAAATTATTCAGAGAAATATCTTTGCCGTTAAACATCACATTAATCGTTTTCAACTGATGCGGTTTGTTGACGATGCAGCCGCCGCGGCCGCGGAATTTTTGGATAAGGTTCCTGCGGGCAAGCTCAGCCAATACCCGACGGCTGGTAATATTGCTGACATCGAATCTGGAGGAAATCTCATCGACGGAATGAAATTTATCACCAACGGCGCAAGCATTGCTTTTAATCTGCTCCGCCAGTTCATCGGTGATTTTCTGCCACAGATAATTTGTCTTCTTGACTGCCATATCATAATTCCCTGTAATGTTTGCCGCTGTTATTTATATTATATATGAATACTCATAATTTGTCAATAGATAATGAGTATACAGATTTATTATTTCCAGAAAATATTTTTCCATTTTCAAAACAAATTTAGAAATCCAAATAGATTCTACAAAATGTACAAACTATCGGATTTCTTTCACAATGGTTATTTACAGGGAAATGGTCTGCTTAGTCTTAGAGCTTATCCGTAAATAACTCCTAGTTTTCTATATATTATCATGGATGCTGTCAAATGAAGCAGCGCCTCATAATTGGCGGACTTTTTCTCAAATCTCACCAGGACTTTCCTGAAA
>CAIMFA010000735.1 GCA_903840185.1 uncultured Lentisphaeria bacterium
CGGACAGTACCGTCCGAAGCCGCTGCGGCGGAAGTATATCGAAAAGGCCGGCAGCAGAGAAATGCGGCCGCTGTCGATACCGACCGTGCGCGACCGGACAGTGCAGAAGGCTGTCGTCAACGTGCTGGAACCGATTTACGAAAAGGACTTTGCGCCGTACAGTTACGGGTTTCGCCCCGGACGCGGCTGCAAGGATGCCCTGCGCGAGGTCGAAAGGCAATTGAAGGACGGACTGTTCTGGGTGGTGGATGCTGACCTGAAAAGCTACTTCGATACCATTCCGCATCATCGGTTAATGCAAAGAATGGAGGAAAAGGTCAGCGACGGGCGAATGCTCGAACTGATCGAACTCTTTCTGACGCAAGGCGTGATGGATGGAATAAAAGAATGGACTCCGGAAACTGGAACTCCGCAGGGCGGAGTGATTTCACCGTTACTGGCGAATATCTACCTCGACCCGCTGGACTGGAAAATGCAGAATAGCGGATATTGCATGATACGTTATGCGGACGATTTCGTCATTCTCTGCCACAGCCGCGAGAAAGCGGAAACTGCACTGACGGCTGTGCGCGAATGGGTGAACGAAAACGGTCTGACGCTGCATCCGGAGAAAACCAGGGTTGTCGATATGTCGCAGGCCGGAAACAGCTTCGACTTTCTCGGCTACCGGTTTTTCAGGGGAGGCAGGAGCGGGCGGATAGCCCGGCTCTGCCGCGCGAAGAGCCTGAATAAATTCAAAGACGGCATCCGGGAAAAGACCAGACGCAACAACGGATGTTCCATGGATGCTATTGTCAATCAACTCAATCCGAAACTGCAAGGATGGTACAACTACTTCAAACAAGTCAAGCTGAGCCAGTTGCGAGAACTGGATGGCTGGATCAGGAGAAGGCTGCGATCTATCATGCGGCGACGGCACAAGCGACAGGGAATCAGCAAAGGAGCTGATCACCAGCGATACCCAAAATCTTACTTTACCAAGCTTGGACTGTTCTCGCTCGAACAAACCAAGCGGCAGGAACTCTCAGCCGTTTCGACGTAATCACTGACTGGAGAGCCGGATGCGGGAAATCCGCACGTCCGGTTCGGAGGGAGGGGCGGCGCAAACCAATGCGCCGTCTCTACCCCTATAAAGATTGCTGCGCAATCATAAAAACCGGCCCCAAAATATATTTAAGAGCAATGGAGCTGGTTGAGAATTCAGTTGTCCGGAATTTCCGGATAACTGCTGTCGACAGGTAAATTTTCGTAACAAAATAATGGCCGTTATATCGATGTAATCTGCTATATATAAACATCTTGAAAATCAATTGCGCTGTTTTCGTTGACAAAATCACTATACATATAAAGACAATGAGCCGGGAAGTTCTAAAATTTCAGAAGGGATAATTGAAAACAGTCCTGTTCAACGACACTCCAAAGTATTGGAGTGCTGGTTGTCCAAAATGGGTTTGGTGTAGTGCCGTCCGTCTCGGACGGGGCTGTCTAAAATGAATAAAGCAGATGTCAATAATGGGGAAATAAAGTTCTAAAATTCTAAATTGCGGGAGTTCTAAAGTTTGAGAAAGCCGGAAAACAAGAAAAATGGAAAATTGGGAATCTGGAAATGCAGAGCGGATGTCCAGAATGTTGATATGGTATATGCTCAACGACACTCCAAAGTATCGGAGTGGGAAAGCCCGCGAGTGCGGGAGTGGAAAGTGGAAAGCGAGAAAATGGAAAATTGGGAATCGGGAAATGCAGAGCGGATATCCAGAATGTTGATATGGTATATGCTCAACGGCACTCCAAAGTCTCGGAATTGGGCGGTCTAAAATGATTTGGAAGCGGGAAAAGCGGGAAAGTTTGGAACCGGGAAATCAGAAGGCAAAAGCGAAACGCATTGTGCTCAATGCATGTCCAGAATGTCCAAAATGATCCCGCAGGCGCGGGATAAGTAGTTAACGAAAACCTTAACCGGGTGCCGTTGAAGTTGTTTGAAAACTGAAAAAAACTGAAACGCATGATGCTCAGCGACCATCCAAAGTATCGGAGTCGGGCGGTTGCCCGTCTGGTAATGCTGACCGCATGGGTAAATCCTCCACCATGTCCTCCCAGTCTTAAAGGCTCCGGCCCATCCGCGCAAATAAAAAAGCCGCGGTTTTGATGCCGCGGCTCAATGTCTTGTACAGAACTACTTGGCGTAATCCACGGAACGGGTTTCACGAATGATCGTGACTTTGATCTGTCCCGGATAGTTCATTTCTCTTTCGATGCGCTGACACATATCGCGCGCCAGCACCTGAGCTTCACCTTCGGTAATCTTTTCCGGATTGATCACGACGCGGACTTCACGTCCTGCCTGGAGGGCGAAACAGCTTTCAACGCCGGCGAATTCGTGGGCGATGCTTTCCAGTTGTTCCAGACGCTTCAGGTACAGTTCAGTAGTTTCGCTTCTGGCTCCAGGGCGGGATGCGCTGAGCGTGTCACAGGCGTTGATGAGCACATCGTAGACGCTGGTGACTTCAATTTCGCCATGATGCGCAGCGACTGCGGCAACTACATCCTTGGCTTCATTATGCTTTCTAAGGATGTCCGCGCCGATCTCGGCATGTGAACCTTCAACCTCATGGTCAACTGCCTTGCCGATGTCGTGGAACAGGCCGATGCGCTTGGCTTTCTGCTCATCCAGGCCGAGTTCGCTGGCGATGATGCCCATGAAATAGGCGCATTCCAGTGAATGCTGGAGCACATTCTGAGAGAAGCTGTAGCGGTATTTCAGGCGGCCCAGCAGTTTGATGACCTGCGGTGCGACACCCTGAATCCCGGTTTCCAGAACCGCGGCTTCGCCTGCGGAGTAGACATCTTCTTCGATTTCCTTCTGGATCTTCTTAGTAAGTTCTTCGATACGGGTCGGATGGATGCGTCCGTCGGTAATCAGGCGCTCCATCAACTGGCGGGCGACTTCCTTGCGTACCGGGTCAAAGCATGAGATCACAACCGCTTCCGGCGTATCATCAATCAGAATACTGACTCCGGTGGCGGCTTCCAGCGCGCGGATATTGCGTCCTTCACGCCCGATGATCCGGCCTTTCATCTCGTCATTCGGCAGCGGAATCGTAGCGGTAGTGCGCTCATAAGTACAATCTGACGCATAACGCTGAATCGCGTAGGTCAGGATGCGGCGCGCTTCCTTTTCCGATTTCTGCTTGGCTTCTTCGAGCTGATCGCGGATGACGACCCCGGCTTCGTTTTTGACTTCGTTCTTCAGTTTTTCCAGCAGCATCTGTTTGGCGCTTTCGCGGTCCAGCAGTGAGATCCTTTCGAGTTCATCAATCTGCTTGGAGATCTTCTGCTGCAAGTCCTGTTCGCGGTTGGACATGCGTTCCCGCAGAACATCCAGTTCTTTTTCCTTGCGCTCAAGACCTTTCATCTTGGCTTCCAGCACATCATTCTTCTTTTCCAGATTCTCTTCGCGCTGGCTCAGCCGTTTTTCAATGTTCATCTGCTCCCGGCGGCGTTCTTTGAGTTCATCTTCGAACTCCTCTTTCATCTTCAGCAGTTCGCTCTTGGCGGTTACTTTGGCTTCTCGCTGAATGTGCTCCGCTTCTTTTTCGGCATCAGCACGGATTTTCGACGCCAGAGTTGAAGCCGACGTTTTTTGCATCCGCTGCATGATCAGGCTGATAATAAACCCGGCCACAATGCCGACAACGCCTCCGATGATTCCAATAATTATATTCATAAAATTCTCCTCTTTAGTATCATTTGAACCTGTTTACTCCTGCTTCAGTCACAATCATATCCAGCGGACAATCATGCGCTTCGGCGGGGATCAACGTATTCTCCTGACATTGGTAAAAAATACCTATTCTAATCCCGCTGCTTTTTCCAAGCAACCGGTCATAGACGCCTTTACCGCGGCCCAGCCGCGATCCATTCGAGTCGAAAACGACACCTGGAACCAGCCATATCAGAGTATCCAGAACATCTTCCGATGCCGCTTTCAAACTCTGCAGAGGTTCCATAATCCCGTATTTACCGGGAATCAGGTCGCTTTCCATATCATTAATTTCAACCATCTCATATCTGTGACCTGCATCATGTCTGAAGCGGGGCAGATATATTTTAATCCCGGCCTGCATGGCATGTTTGATAAACATGCTCAGGTCCGGCTCGGTACCGTCAGTGACAAACGCGCCTATTGTTTCAGCGGCCGCGATCTCAGGTACCTGGATCAGGTTAGCGCAAATCGCCAGATCGGCTTGTTTGCGGTAACCCGGGTCGATCGAACTGCGGCGCCGCAGATATTCTTTCCTTAGTCCTTGTTTGGCGGAAAGTTTATCCATTGACCGCTTTCTCCTCAACCTGCTTGCACTGTTTCCAGTAATTAATCCTTTCTTTGATTTTTTCCTCATAGCCGATACCGGCCGGGAGGTAATAACTTTTAGGAACTCCGAGATAATCCTGGACGACAAAACCGCCAAAACTATGGGGGTATTTGTAGTCCTTCCCGTTTTTGTCTTGCTTGGCTCCGGTGGAATGAGGGTCTCTCAAATGCGCCGGAACCGGTTGTATTCTTTCCTTCCGCACATCTTCCAGTGCGGCGTCAACGGCGGCATAAGACGCGTTGCTCTTGGGAGCGGTGGCGCAATAGGTCACCGCCTGTGCCAGGATGATCCTGGCCTCGGGCATCCCGATCATCTCGACCGCCTGCATGGCGCTTACCGCCAGGGGCAGGGCCCGGGGATCGGCATTCCCGATATCTTCGGACGCGAAAATAACTATCCGGCGCGCTATGAACCGGATATCCTCCCCGGCATGGACCATTTTGGCCAGCCAGTAAACCGCCGCGTCCGCATCACTGCCGCGCATGCTTTTGATAAATGCGCTGGCCGAATCATAATGACCGTCATCGTCGTAATTGATGAATTTCCGCTGGATTGATTCCTCCGCCTCGGCAACTCCGATATGAATGTCGCCATGCGGGCCGGGTTCAGTCGTAAGTACTGCGATCTCAAGGGCATTCAATGCTTTCCTGGCATCACCTTCGCAGATTTCCGCCAGGAATGACATCGCCTCATCGCAAATCGTCACGGGTTTGTCTTGAAAACCGCGACTGTCGGTCAACGCCCTTTTCATCAGGCTGATGACAGCAGCTCTTGGAAGCGGTTCCAGGACAAATACCAGCGAACGTGACAGCAGTGCGCCGATAACATAAAACTGCGGATTGTGAGTTGTCGCTCCGATTAACCGGATATTGCCGTTTTCGACATCAGGGAGCAGCGAATCCTGCTGGGCGCGGTTAAACCGGTGGATCTCGTCTATAAACAGAATGGTTTTCCGGCCGCTGGCTTCTTTACGGAGTTTGGCAAGATTGATCTCCTTGCGGATGTCGGCAACAGTGGATGAGACGCCGGACAGTCGAATAAATTCGGAATCCGTCGTCAGGGCGATCAGTTCCGCTAAACTGGTCTTCCCTGTACCCGGCGGGCCTGATAAGATGATGGAGGTGAAACGGTCGGCGTCGATGGCACGGCGTAAAAGCTTACCGGGAGCCAGGAGATGTTCCTGTCCCGCGTATTCTTCAAGGGTTCGCGGACGCATTCTGGCGGCAAGAGGCTGTCCTGCCGTTGAAAGCGCCTTCACGCTTGTTTTTTCCGTGACCCCAATATCAAAGTTCAACTGTTCCATCCTGAATCCCAGGCCGCGGAAAAGTCAGACAGCAGTCAAAATATGTATAGTTGTACTGTAATAGAGAAAGTTATGAAGAAATCCTGTATTCAAGACCGCAGCACAAAATGTGCCTGCCGGGTCCTGTATTGGCAGATACATTATGTCTTTTATTCATATTTAATACCTCTATTAAAGCCGGCAGTCCAGTCGACTGCCCCGGCAAGTACCGCACATACATAATTGAATAACAATGCTGACTTTTCTTGAGTCGCTAATGCTATGTCATTTATAATATATGTAAAAGCGTTCTGCTTCCCCAATGGACGCAGGCGCTGCTTTATCAGAATATAATGCTTAAATCCATTTCATGAAAGTCTAAATTGATGAAAAAACACATTTTTAATTGAAATTTACAGCATTGATGATGTAAGGAGATGGTTTTAAAGCTGTTACAAACAGGTTATGCGGCTGCATTCTTCGGGGAATTTTTAGGCTATTATTATTAAAGATATATTGAATTTAACGGATAATGCACAAATATTTATACCCGTTTGTTTTTTGGAACCATATAAATCTTTATTTAAAGGTATTCAGAGAAGATGAAAAATCAGGTGATTTTGTTTCAAGGCGATTCCATTACTGATTGCGGACGGTCCCGCGAAGCGAATGTTCCCAATACCGGACTTGGCGGCGGCTATCCGTTTATGGCGGCGGCGCATCTGCTTTGCGCAAAGGCGGAAGACGGACTCAAATTCTTCAACCGCGGCATCAGCGGCAACCGGATTGTCGATCTTTACGCCCGCTGGAAAATTGACGGACTCAATTTAAACCCCGATGTTATCAGTATTCTGATCGGGGTAAATGATACCTGGCATGCTTTCGGCAGCAACAACGGCGTCGAAGTCCCGCGCTTCGAACAGTTTTACCGGATGCTGCTGGAATGGACAGTCCAGGCCCGCCCCGGAGTGAAACTGGTACTTTGCGAGCCTTTCGTCTATGTCTGCGGCGCAGTCGCCCGGGACTGGGTTCCGGAAATCAACCAGCGCCGGGAAGTCGTCCGCAAAATGGCAAAAGAGTTTGATACGGTCTTTATTCCGTATCAGGAAATCTTTGACGCCGCATTGAAACGGGCACCGGCGGAATACTGGCTGGGCGACGGAGTTCACCCGACTTATGCCGGGCATCAGCTTATGGCTGACGCCTGGTTGAAAGCCACCGCCGGCATTATCTGATTCCTTATTTAGGATAGCCGACCGGCTGGGTCAGGATTACTTTACAGCCTTCGGGCAGCCCCATGGTTTTTTCCAGTTGGGGGTAATTGACCCAGCCGCAAACCACGGTTGAAAGACCTTCAGATGCACAGTACAGATAAACATTCTGGCTGATAAAGCCGATATGCCCCCAGGCGAGATTGAGGTTTTCCGGCTTGTCTCCGCTGAATTTTTTGATATTCGAGACATATATCAGGTCTACCGGAACATTTTTGTGGAATTCCTGTTCGCCGCATTCGGCCCGGACATCTTTAGCCATAACCAGTTGCAATACATAGCCTATCGGCTCATAAAGATAAAGGCCGTCTTTCATCGCCACATAGATCATGGGATCCTGAACGTTCATGGCGGTCGGTGCGGTGCGTTTGCCGTCGAGGCGGTTGATGCCGAACGCCGCCCACAACAGATTCGACAGCTGCTGTTGCGAAAGCTCTTTATCGCTGAATTCCCGGCTGCTCTTTCTAAGCGCCAGGCACTCCATTAAGGGTTTCCCGCCTTTCATGTCCGGCGGCGGCAGCGTGATTTCTTTCGCTGGAACTGCCGCGACGATTGCGCCGTTATCCGCAAAACATACGACGGTGGCAAGAATCGTGACTGCAATAAACAATAATTGTTTTTTCATAATAAGTCTCCTTGAGTTTTGGTATAAAATACCGTAATTATGAATAAATGCAATCCCCCCGGTAAAGGCCGCTGTATTCTGGACACCCCTCCCGCATCGCGTCTTTCTTGGAACTAATAGGACTAATAGGACTAAAAGAACTTATATGGGTGTATTGGATTTCTTCCCGGTCTGTTTTGTCTGTTACGTCCGTTTTCCAGTTTTCTCAAACCACTCCGAGAAATTAGAAACTTGTTGAGCATAATACTTTTCATTACTATTATTTCCAGCCATCGGCACCATCCTGAATGGCCTTCACCTAAATGGGAGATTTGTCAATGAATATTGTGCAGGATGCATGTCTACAGGGTTTTAACTGCAAAATTTAACGTTTGGCTTCCGCAAGTTTTTTGATAAAAGCGACAATTGCTTCCGGCGTCATCACATGTTTTGCCGCTTTCAGCTTCAATGCTTCGCCCGGCATGCCGTAAACGACAGAGCTTTCACTGTCCTGGACAACCGTTTCAGCTCCGGAGTTGTGTAAATGCAATAAGCCCATGGCGCCATCCCTGCCCATGCCGGACATCAACACGGCCAGAGAAGCCGCGCCGTGGAATTTATTCATCGAATCGAAAAAAACATCAACCGACGGCGAAGGCATATTAATTTTAGTATCAGGCACAACGGAAAAAGATGCCGCCGTTTTTAATGAGGAGATGCTTCCACCGGGAGCGACATAGACCGTTCCCGGCTGTAAAATGTCGCCGTCTTTCATACTGATTACAGGAAGCGGGCTGATTTTGCTCAACCATCCGATCAGTGAATCAGAGAATCCTTTAGGGATATGCTGAATAATACATAGCGGAAACGGCAGTTTCGCCGGCAATATTTGCAGCATGCCGGCCAGAATCGGCGGCCCGCCGGTAGAGATTCCGATTGCCGCAATTTCGCAGTTGACTGCGCCAATTACCGCCGGCGCAATATATTCTGATGAATTTATCTTTGGTGAGTTAAAACGCCTGAATACTTTTACTTTTTCCATATTCCGGACGAGATTAACAAGGGTTTCCACATTATGCTTATAGATGCTGTCCGTTACCATCCCTGGTTTTTCAATCATGGCTACCGCGCCTGCCTGCATGGCGTTAAAATCATTTTCGTGACTGCGGTTCAATGATGTAACCATTACTATCGGCACCGGCAGTATCTGCAGAATTGCAGTAGTGGCTTCGTAGCCGTCCATATCCGGCATATTGACATCCATGGTAATCAGATCCGGGCGCAATTCGGACGCCATTTTTACCGCGGCGCGTCCGTTGTGCGCAATGCCTATGACAGTCATATCCGGCACTCCGGAAAAGATGCTTTTAAGAATTTCGCAATATGTTGCGGAATCATCAACAATCAATATGCGGATCATAATTACAACAGCCTTTCAATGGTTTCAAGCAGATGATTCTGGCTGAAATCGCTTTTAGTTATGTATGCATCGGCGCCGCAGGCAATGCCGCGTTCGCGGTCCTCCCTGCGGGCCAGCGAGGTAACCAGCACCACCGGCAGTCCGGCAAAACGATGGTCTGCGCGAACTTTTTCGGTCAAAGCGAATCCGTCCATGCGCGGCATTTCAATATCGGAAACCAGCAGGTCTATTTTGGTTCCTTCCAGCATTTTCCATGCCGCCATGCCGTCGACCGCGGTAATCACCTGATATCCGGTAGCTTCCAGGATATTGGTTAAAAGCGTTCTGGAAGTGATGGAGTCTTCGGCAATCATAATGACCGGCTGTTTGCGGTCTCTTTCCTGCTGTGCGATTTCCAGCCGTCCGTGCTGTCCGCTGATTCCGGATTTGAGCAGGTCTCTGGAGTTAAGTACTGGAACCACGCTGCCGCTGCCGGTTATCACTACTCCGGTAATATTGCGCACCCGCTGGAAAAGACAACCCAGCGGTTTGACGATCATTTCGATTTCCTGGATAACCGCTTCCACGATCAATGCAGCCTTTATTCCGGCAACCGACATAATCAGCACTGGAAATGTTTCCTGTATCTTGTCTGACTGCAATTCCAGAATTCCGGCCAAATCAAATGCCGGGATGGTATCGCCGCGCACAGTGACGGACGGAACGCCTTTTATCGAACTGATGTTTTCGCGTTTCAGCAAGGCGGTATAAAGCAGCCCGTTCGTCGGCAACGCAAACATTCTGCCGCCGGCTTTTAGCAGGATTCCGCGCTGCGCAGTAAGGGCGGCAGGCAGCAGTATGGTAAATGTGCAGCCCTGACCAGGTTTATTGTCAATCCGGATCGTGCCGCCGACATTTTCAACTTTTTCCCGGACAATCGCCATGCCCAGGCCTCTGCCTGAAAGCGAGGTAATTATTTTACTGGTGGAAAAACCGGAAAGAAAAATGTAATTAATGACTTTATTTTCGGGCAGGACATTGACGACGCCAATCGGAAGATTGAATTTTTCGGATATTTTCAGCCGCAGCGAATCCAGATCTATGCCGCCGCCGTCATCGGAAACCGTAATTTCAATTTTTTTGTCAGGAGTTACGCTGGCTGATAAATTAATTCCGGCCACTGGGGGTTTTCCGGCTGCGATTCTTGTTTCCTCTGATTCAATGCCGTGATCGGCGGAGTTGCGCAGCAGGTGAATCAAAGGATCACGCAGTTCATCAAGTATCCGGCGGTCGATTTCAATTTCGCCGCCGCTCATGTTAAACTCGAAATCACGTCCTGTCTCCTTAATAATTTCCCGCATCATTCTGGGAAAACTGCCGGACAAAGACGAAAACGGCATCAGCGCGATAGTTTTCAACTCTTCGCGGAATTCATCAATCATTTTGGAACATACCCTGGCATCACTTACGCCGCTGCTGTTTAATATGGAAAACTGGTGTGAAAAATGCTCGATTCTTCCACCGAGATTTTCCAGATTGCGCTCCAGCATTTCCAGTGACAATTGAAAATTATCTTTACCAGAAGAAGAAGTTTCCTCCTGTTCCAGCGCTTTGATTTCCCGGTTTATCCTCAGCAGAATATTTTTGAACGACCGCTGCAGTTTACCCATTTCCTGCATATCGCCGTCAAGTTCATTTAATTGATTTAGACGTTCACTGAAGATCATTTTGAGCGCAATAAGTTCGTCTGACTCCTGCAGCAGTCCGTCTATTTTATCTTTGTTAACCCGCACCGAGTTGCCGGCTTGCCGTGGGTGTTCCGGCCGGGCTGCCGCGTTGGACTTGCTTTCGGCGGCCGGTTTTGCGGCGGTTGACGGGATGGCAGCGGCCGGCTCAGTTTTCGGAGAAGGGCTCCAGTATCTTGTTTTATATGCTGAGCCTGACCGTTCCGCTCCATGCATGAAGCTGTCCATATCCCGGCATAAACCTTGCAGACCGGTTATATATTCCTGGCTCTCCGGAGTCGCCATATATTGCTCAACAGCGACGATACCGCGCTGGAGCAAGTCAGCGATATTGTGAGTATATTTGAGCGACTCTTTTTTTAATGCCGAAAAAACATTTTCCGCCGACTGGAAAAAAATTTCCAGCGGTTGCATTCCTACGGCGCGGGCTGCGCCTTTGAGACTGTGTACATCACGGAATACAGTCTCAATCGCGCTGTCAAACTCCAGTTTGGAAGCTTCTTTTTCCAGCACGGCCAACTGGTTTTCGATAGACAGCAGCCGCTCGCCGGCCTCTTCCCGGAAAGCGGCTTGCAGTCTTTTGCGCAGTTCCTGTTCATCCATAGTCGGACTCGTCCCCGTCCAGGTTTAGTTGGTTTTGAACTGTTCGGTCAGCGATTTCAATTTTGCCGCCAGCTCTTTCATGCTGACAGAGGCGTATTCCAGCTGCTGCACCCCTTTCAGGCTTTGATCGGTTGCGGTGCGGATACTGTCCAGTGCGACAGCCAGTTGATCAATCCCGATGATCTGCTGCTTGCCGGAAGCGGATATCTGGGCGGTGGCATCGGCGGATTCAGAAATGCTTTCAGCCAGGGTACTGATCGCTTCGCCGGCGGATTCGGACAGATGGACTCCGGCCTCAACCGCTTTGCTGCCGCGCTCTGTGGCCATAACGGCGCTGCTGGTTGCCTGCTGTATCTCGTTAAGAATACCGGACACCTGTCTGGTTGAAGCTTTGGATTGTTCCGCCAGCGACTTGATTTCCTGGGCAACCACCGTGAAGCCTTTGCCGAACTCCCCGGCTTTAGCCGCTTCGATCGCGGCGTTTACCGCCAGCAGATTGGACTGTTCCGCCAGATCGTTAACGGTAAGTATGATTTCGCCTATGCTCTGGGTCTGTCCGCTGAGTTTGACGATATTTTCCGCCAGCGCCATCATCTCTTCCTTGATGTTGCTCATGCCGTTGATCGCATCACGGGTGGCTTTGTTGCCATCTTCGGAAATCGAACTGACGCGGTTGGCGGTCTCGGAAACATGCGCCGCTTTGTCGGCGGCAACATGGGTCGTCTGCTTGACTTCCTCCATGGTGGTGGAAATTTCGGTAATGGCAGTGGCGGTTTCAGTGGAATTTGCCGCCAGTTCGGATACCGCGGCGGATATTTCGACTATCGCTGTTGCCAGCTCACTGGTGCCTTCCTGGATTTTTGTCGTCTGTTCACGCAGGGAGAAAAGCATCCGGTTGAAAGATTCTATCAATACGCCGATTTCATCATCGCGTTTAACGTTTTCTATTTCTACCGTCAGATCGCCATTGGCCAGTTTGACTACTTTGGACGTAAGCGAGATCAGCGGTTTAGATACCGATCTTGCGACCAGAAAACCGAGCAAACAGGCGATCAGGCCGAGAACCAGACTGGCAATGATGATATTTTTTATAATCGCATATACCGGCGCCTCGATTTCATGGTTTTCCACTTCTACAATAATTGCCCAGTTAAGATCACTGGTGACTTTCTTCAAATCCATTTTACTTTTGGAAACAAGCGCTTCGGCATCATGTGAATTAAGCATGAAGTCGGTATGTCCGGTTTCAGACTTGAAGGCATCCTCCCGCATTGCATCTGAAACTTTAATTTTCATAATACTGGGAAGATTCTCCAGCTTGCGTTTCTTGCAGCTGGTACGCATAAAACCGTCGTCGCCGATAATCACGGATTCCCCGGTCTTGCCCAGACCGGTTGAATCCAGCATGATTTCATCTATTTGTGCAATGTTAACCAGCAATAGAAACACTCCTACCGTTTTGCCGTTACTGAAAATCGGAGCTCCGACAAACATCGCAGGTCCGTTTACCGGCGCATATTCGATGTAGTCCAGGAATTTTGTCTTGCCTTCCTTTACGACTTTCATGCAAAACTCTTCCAGTTTGGATTTTGGAAATGTTTTAACAACATCATCCTTGTTGATCCCCAGCGTGTAAACCGGAGCATTTTTTTCCTCCGAGTAAATTATAAAGCCGGAATGTTCCCCTGACGAACTTATTCCCTTGAGTGAAGCATCGGTTTGGGTCTGGTCAAAATTCAGTTCGGTGAGCAGTTTGGCGACTCTTATCTGGCCTGCGGCGACACTGGCATCATTTACCGCCTGTTGAAGATGGTCAGTTATGGCTTTGGCCTTGTTAATCCGCAAGCCGTCAAGCCCCGCCGCCAGTTGTTTTTCCAGTGCGTTCTGGGCCATCCATATTCCGAGGAATGTCGTCATTGCCAGGGGAATCAGCGTTACGCCCATTACTAATAATACCAGTTTACGATTGATACTTCCGGTTATGAATTTAAACATAGTACCATCTCCTTAGTAGATTATATTTTTACAGATGCTTGCTTCCGGCAATAATTGTTAACTAAAATTTATCTGTCTCTCACTATATAAACCTGTAAAAGCAAATACAAATTACATTCAGGTTAATTTACATAAGTTCTTCGCCCGGTTCAGCATTAATTATAATGGATTTATCGCTGCGGATTTTTTCATAATCCAGAATAATCAGCCGGTCGGAGGTAATATTCTTCAGCCATCTGGGCGGGGCTTCCTGCGCGGAGCGATGGTCTGTCTCCTGTATCTCATCTTTGAATACAGTCCGCTGGCCGATAAGTTCATGCACCAGGATACCGCATTCAAATTCATGGTCGCCGACTACCACTGCCAGCTTGCAGGTTTCTGTTCCGTTATCGGGCAGATTAAACAGCTTGATCAGATCCAGAACCGCAACAATCCTGCCGCGAAGATTGATTATTCCAGTCAGCCAGGGGGGCGTACATGGGATCATGGTCAGGGAATGGGCTTCACAGACTTCCCGCATGAAACCGCACTCGATGCCGTAATGTTCATTACATATTCTGAACACAATTACGTCAAATTCCGCTTCGCGGTCTTTACCTGCCGCCGGAGCCGCCAGCGCCGCCGCTCTGGCGCGCAATATCTCCTGTTTACGTTCCAGTTTCTGATCATTTTCGTTTTTCATGATATCCTTTCGTTGCGTCTGAAAAGACTATTGAGATATTATTTTAGTTATAGTTTCGCGCATGTTTCTGACAGTGATGCCTTCACATCCGGCAACTTCCAGAGAGTCATCCAGCTTTGAAAGCAGTTTTTCCGCGTTGCGCAGATTTCGCAGAGCCTCTTTCCTGCCGCCGTTTTTGAGCTGAAGCATACCGCTGGTAAAATATCCTGCAATATAATCAGGGTTCAAAAACAAAACATTCTTTAATTCGCGCAGCGCCGCTTCAACCTCGCCGTTTTCACGCAGGATCTGGGCATGCAGATAATGCGTTTCCGGATTAAGGTTATCTTCGTGTATTGCAACGTTACTCCAATGCAAAGCTAATTCAAGCTGGCCGGCGTCTGCGCAGCACCGGGCTATACAGGCGGCAAGAGCCGGACTGACTTTGGCTTTCCGGTCTTTCGCCATTTTCAGCAGTTCTGATGACGAAAGCTGCTGACTCCGTTTTTTTTCTTCAACTGCCGGCACGGTCGCCGGTTTAGGTTTTGACTGCCGCAACAGTGCTTCAGGGGGGCGTTCCGCCGCTTTCGGCTGTTGACGGGGCGGCCTGGTTTTTGCCGCCGGGACATGCACTGGAACTGGTTGTTCCAGCTCTGGTCGCATTTTTCTATAAAAATATACTCCGGAGCAGTTTACCGGTTCAAAATGACATTGCGGATCAGCGCTAACTTCGGCCGGTGAAGTCAACAGCCAGCCTTCATCACGCAGCAGTGTTTGAAATTTATTAAAGATTCCATGAATTTGCTTTTTATTAAAATATATCAGCACGTTCCGGCATAAGATAATGTCCTGTTTGGGAAACGGAATCGCCGGATATTCCGGACTGAGCAGGTTGTGACTGAAGAATTTTACTTTTTTACAGATCCGCGGCTCAAGTTCATAGCGGTTTTTCCCGAGAGGCTTTAAGTATTTATGCAGATAATCTTCAGGCAGTTCCCGGAATGACCACTCTGAATAGATCCCTTCCTCTGCCCGCCTTAAAAATTCCTGGTTTATGTCGGAGGCATAGAGATTAATTTTCGTCTGCGAACCTTGTAGAAGTCCGGCATTATCCAGCAGCATTGCCAGCGAATAAGGCTCTTCCCCTGAAGAACACGCTGCACACCAGATATTCAATTCATTCCGGCCTTCATTCCGGGCAGTTTCCGCCAGCTTCGGCAGAATGTCGGAATTAATTATATCAAAACATTCCTTGTGCCGGAAAAAATAGGTTTCACCGACGGTAAAATACTCGATTAGCGAATCAATGCCTTCAGTCCCGTTGGATTTAATCAGGTTGTCTACTAATTCCTGTGTGGATTTGAATCCCAGTTTTGCGGCGGCCATCTCCAGGTTCTTGTATAGTTCGTGCTTCCTGAGTTTCAGGTGGCTGGTGCCGACATACTGTTCAAATATTTGCAGAAGTTTTTCAAAATGTTCATCTGCGATATTTTCCGGCATAAATTATCCTTTGGCAAGAATATCGTTCCAGAAAGTTTTAAGCGATTCCCAGGGGAGATTGTCCGGCTGAAACAGTTTCTCCGGGTTGTACACCGGTACCGGAACTCCGTCAACCTTGATTACGCCTTTCAAAAGCTCCGGGCAGGCGCCGTAATTCATCAAGCCGGCGGAATAATCGCCTTCCGGCTCTTTAATTACAGGAGTTGCCGCGCTGCGGACAGCAATTTTACCGGTGGAATGTTTTAGTATTATAAAAAAATTCTCAGGTTCCAGCGGCGGCGCGGCAATGGACAGCCGGCAGTGCAGATTAATCACCGGAACCGCCTCTCCGCGCAGATTCAGCAACCCCTCCAGATAAGGCGGCATATCCGGAACCGCCACCAGCGCCGCCGCCTGCAGAACACGTTCAATATCGCTGATGTCAAATGCGTTTGCATGGTCTCCGACATGGAACAGTAAAACACTATTTTCAGCAGCGGGGTCAATGACTGACATTTTGGCTTCCATTATTAGTTTGGTTATCAATTGTCTGAAGTTAATATAGCATGTTACAATCAATTTTTGCAAATACAAAAAATAAAATTGCAAATACAATTGTTACCCTTTACCGGCGTTGGATTTAATAACGAAAATATACAAGATTTACGCAAAAAATATTGCATTTTATTATATTTCTAATATACTATTAAAATGCAGTTCGACACAAAACAGTTATCAGATGAGCAAATTGAATGAATGAAAAATCAAAAATACTGATAGTTGAAGACAGCAAGACCCAGGCGCTCGGACTCCATAATCTGCTGGTTGAAAACGGTTATGAAGTCTCTGTTGCTTTTGACGGGATGGAAGCAAAAGCATATCTGGAAAACTTTTTACCCGATATTATTATCACTGATATCGTCATGCCGGATATTAACGGCTATGAATTATGCCGTATAATCCGCGACAACGAACGCACTAAGAACATTCCAATAATGCTGCTGACCTCCCTGGCTTCTCCAGACGATATTATTGAGGGGCTGAAAAGCGGCGCGGATAATTTCATCACCAAGCCTTTTGATAAAGCCGGGTTGCTGGCCAGAATCAGTTATATCCTTTTGAACAAGCAGTTACGCGAAGCCCAGCCGTCATCTCTGGGATTGAATCTTTATTTTGCCGGTCATCAACATCTGATCAACGCGGAGCGGGCGCAAATCCTCGACCTGTTCTTCTCATCTTATGATGCGGCGATTCAAAAGCATCGTCAACTGGAGGCGACAGTAAAAGAATTGTCTGAAACGCAGGAATATTTGTACGATGCCAGGAAAGACGCTGAAAAAGCAATGCAGGAGGCGGAACAGGCCAAAGAGGCCAGAGGATTGTTCCTGGCCAATATCACCCATGATCTCCGCTCACCGCTCAGCGCGATAATCGGGATTGCCGATCTGCTTTCCGAAACTCCCTTGCAGCCGGAACAGAAAGAATATGCGACGATTATTAAAAATGCAGGAGAAAGCCTGCTGGCTCAAATAAATAACATCCTCGATTTTTCTAAAATTGACGCCGGAATGCTGGAACTGGACCCGCTTGATTTCGATCTTTATGAACAAGTGAATATCGCGGCAAGCATATTTACCAAAGAAATTTCGGACAAAAAACTCCAGCTTGAGTTTAATATAGATCCTCAAGTTCCGCAATTTCTGATCGGGGATGAGTCGAAACTGCGCCAGATTTTCATAAACCTGCTCAGCAACGCGGTCAAATATACTGCCAAAGGCGGAGTATCTTTTAATATTTCCTGTGTCAGCCGTTCCGGCAATGAAACCGTCAAGCTGCGTTTTGAAGTCGTTGACACCGGGGTCGGGATTCCCAAAGACAAACAGCAGACATTATTTCAGGCATTTGTTCAGGGGCACCAGTCTGCGGCACGGATTTACGGCGGTACCGGTCTTGGTCTGGCAATCGTCAAACAGCTTGTTTCCAAGATGGGCGGGGAGATTGCTTTAACCAGCGAGCCCGGTGTCGGCAGTACTTTTGCTTTTGAGATAGAATTCCCGGTTTCCAGTGAAGCTGCGGTAAAAACTGTCAAAGCGCAAAAAGAAGACTGTGTCATGCAGACACAGCGCATTTCCTTGATGCCGGAAAAAGAAACCCCCGCTCTGTTCAAAGATACAAAAAAGATTCTGGTTGTCGAAGACAGCAAAGTCTATCAGCGGCTTGAGCGTGAGATGCTGGAATCATGGGGTTTTAAATTTGAAATGGCGGAAAACGGCCAGGAGGCATGCCGGATTTTTCTTGAGCGCGGCAATGAATTCAGTCTGATCCTCATGGACTGCCAGATGCCGGTTATGGACGGTTATCAGGCTACGGAGGCAATCAGAGAATTTGAAAAATCGCAGAATACCGCCAGCCCCGTTCCAATCATCGCCCTGACTGCGGGCGGTGATGATAAAACTGATATGAAAATGTATGCAAACGCCGGAATGAATGATTATATAGAAAAGCCTTTGAAAAAGAAACAACTGGAAGAATGCCTCGCCAAGTGGCTTTGACGGTGGAGCGCCCGGGATAAGCGCTTAAGATATTTTCTTGAATAAATCCCGCCGATCAGCGCTTGAATTCCAGATAAAAAGATGCAAATTATCTAATTGGTTTCTTCCGGAATACTGGTAGTGGTTTTTTGCATTGGCCGGGAAGTACAATAGCGGTAATTGCAAAATTAGTCAGAATTCAGGAGTCAGAATAAATCCGGTTTTTAGTTCGAATTTCATTCTGAATTCTAGATTCTAAATTCTGAATTTATGCAAAACTTAAGTTTTGCAATTGGTACAATATATATAAACAACTTTAATTTGTTAAAATAAGGAATACTATGAACAGGTTTCGTCTGATCCTCATGCTGTGCGCGTTCGCGTTTGCCTCGGTTTTTGTCTGCCCCGCTGCCGATGCGGCCAATAAACATCACAAAGCAAAATCATCTCATTCCGTCAAGAAGCACCACAAGAAATCCGTGAAAAGCCACTCCGCCAAAAAAGCGAAGCATGCTTCCAAGGCTGCTCCTGCTGTTGTCCCGGCATAATATAACGGCGATGCGGAAATAGATGAAAACGCCCGGATTTTAAATCCCGGGCGTTTCTCATTAAACCTTCTCTTTTACTTTCTAAATACCGTAATTCCTTGATTTTTGCACACATAAGGTATATCTTGTCAGTCAGCTTTTAATTTTAAGCTGATAAACAATATATTTTAAGGAAGTGTATCTTGATTGAATTTTTAAAGAAAAGAATCAAAAGTCTGTTTTCAGGTAGAAGCAAGCAAGTTGAAGCTGTAGAATCTCCGATTAGAGCTAATCATCACTATAAGCATAAGCACATTGAAGAGAAGCAGAAACAGAAAAGCCATCCCCGCCAGTTTGAAAAACCGCCGGTTTCCGGCATAAAAAATATCAAAGCAGGCCAGAATATAAAGCAGAAGCCGCCGACCTTTGACATTAAACCGAAACGTGTTCAGCAGAAACCGGAAAAGCTGGAGGAAATTCCGCCGGAAGAAGGTAAAACGCGCTTTATTGAGCTGCCCATCCATCAGGATATTTTGTTCGGCATCCAGAAGCTGGAATTCAAATATTGCACGCCGATTCAGGCCAAAACTCTGCCTTTGCTGCTTGCAGGCAAAGACCTGACCGGCAAAGCCCAGACCGGCACCGGCAAAACCGCCGCATTCCTGATCGCCGCTTTTACGCAGCTGCTGAACAACCCGCATCGCGAACGGCTGCCCGGCACCTGCCGCGTGCTGGTGATGGCGCCAACCCGTGAACTGGCAATCCAGATTCACAAGGACGCGGAAGCTCTTTCAGTATTTGCCGGAATGAACAACCTGGTAGTGTTCGGCGGCATGGACCACCACAAACAGCGCGAATTGCTGGGCAAACCGATTGATATTCTGATCGGCACTCCCGGCCGGATAATCGACTATTCCCGCAGCAGTCACCTGAATCTGTCCAAGACCGAAATCCTGATCATTGACGAAGCCGACCGCATGCTGGACATGGGGTTCATTCCGGACGTCAGCCGGATTGTCCGCCAGCTGCCGCCCGCCGGCAAACGCCAGACCATGTTTTTCAGCGCAACTCTGGAACCGAATATCCTGCGCCTGGTTGACAGCTGGCTCAAAGACCCGGTAACGGTTGAAAGCGAATCGCAGCAGCTTATCACCGACCTGATTGAACAGGTCTTTTTCACTGTTTCAAGGGATGAGAAATTCGCCCTGCTGATGTGGCTGATTAAAAATGAGCCGTTTGAGCGGATGCTGATCTTCGGCAACCGTAAAGATTCCAATTTCAATCTGGCGAAAAAGCTGGTGCGCAATCATATCAAATGCTGCATGCTGTCCGGTGATGTTCCGCAGGTGAAGCGCATGAGAATTCTCGAAGACTTCCGCGCCGGCAGGGAGAAAATCCTGATCGCCACCGACGTTGCCGCCCGCGGTATTCACGTTGATGACGTTTCCATCGTGGTTAACTATGATATTCCGGAACGCGCCGAAGATTACGTTCACCGCATCGGCCGTACCGGCCGCGCCGGCCAGAAAGGCAAGTCCATCGGCTTTGTCTGCGAATACGGCGCCTATTCGCTGGAGGAAATCGAAAAACTGACCGGTCAGCAGATAAAATGCACCAACCCCGGCGATGAAATGTTCAATTTCAAAGATGCCGGTCGCTGAGCATAATCATTATGATGTACATGGTAAATTCTAATCCTGAAATTTAGCATTTCTCACAGCCCGGCGTTTCACGGCTACGATAAATGCTTGATTTATTAAGCGATTTAGAAAGTATTTTTATTTCTTCATTAGCTGTATAGGTAATATTATTGGTACCGCAACTATCAGAATTGCAGTTGAAGAAATGTCAATAACCAATGTTACAGGAGTAAGTCCTAAAAGAGGATATCCCCACCATCTGCGATATGTCCGTTCAGTCATATAAAAACCTGAATTATCACCGAAGTATATATCGTAAACTTTTCCTTTGAGTTCTGTTTTATAAGGAACTGACTGGTCAATAATAGATATTGCCTTGTTCTTTTTGAATTTTTCCGGCAGATATAATTCGACATCATCCTCATTAAAATCGTCTGGAACAAATTCTTTTATGCAACAAGTGATACTTATGTTGATTTTTTCACGCTTTAGCTTTTCACAAAGTTCAATTTGACGATTAATTTCGTCAAACATCTTGGCTTTGTCAATGACAACAAATCTTTCTCTTTTGGCTATTGAAGAATAGCGACTATCTAAAATGCATTCACTGCCGATATTAGCATTTTTGTAGGAATAATCGGCGATACATTGTGCCGCAAGTTCTCCATCTCTCGATTTGATTATTTTTTTAGGAGGAGAAATTGATTCATAGACAACGCCTCTTTCCCACAGACACCTTGTCGTTTCTGTCATGGTGATATGGCATGAGGTAAGCAGGCTGCAGAAGATCAAAGCAATTACAAAATTTGTTATTTTATTCGTCATGTATCGGTACTATCCGGCTGTAAAATTACAGCGAATTATTGAGGTAAAAAAAGGCCGTGCTTTTTAGGCACGGCCCTGGGGTCTAAATCACTTACTTGGCTGCGGGAGCTGCTACGGGAGCAGCGGGAGCCGGGGCAGGGGTTACTAATATTTTCACGCCCTGATCAACAGTGGCTTTTGCCAGCAAGGCTTTGACGGCTTCTTCGGCCTTCTTGGACTTGATTACGTTTTCAATTGCGCCTTTGACGTCAGCGAGAGATTTTTCGCTTTCTTTGACGGCTTTGTCACGACGGATGATGTGGTAACCGAACTTGGTTTTGACCACTCCGCTGACTTCGCCATCTTTAAGACTGAAAGCGGCATCTTCGAATTCTTTCACCATCTGGCCTTTAGAGAATGCACCGAGCGAACCGCCAGCCTTCTTGCTGGGGCATCCGCTTTCGGTTTCAGCCAGCTTTTCAAAAGTTTCGCCGCCTTTGAGTCTGGCGAGAACCTTGTCAGCTTTTTCCTTGGCTTCTTTATCAGCAGCCGGGGATTCATCTTTTAAGAGAATCAGGATATGAGAGGCGCGGACGCTGCCTTCAGGATCGCCGGGGACCTTGAAATTGGCTTTGTTTTCGTCATAGAAAGCTTTGATTTCCTGGTCAGGGACCTTGAGGTTCGCCAGAACGGTTTTTTCCAGCCACTGCTGAACGGCAATGCGTTCCTGGAACATCTTGTTGTCGGCGGTCTTCTCAATATATGACTCCATGGTCATATTCTGAGCGGCCAGCTTCTGTTTTTCCATATCAAGCTGTTCCGGCGGAATGTTTTTGATCATTTCATTCAGTGCGGCGATCGTGGACTTTTTGTCCGGTTTGACTCCGTCTTTTTCAGCCAGGTTCAGGAGTACCATCGAGTCAACGATCTGCTTGATGACCTGAGGAACGAACTTTTCCAGCATCTGGCGGTTAACCATGGGGGGGATCTGTCCGTCCGGGAATTGTGCGGTGAAAATTTTGACGATATCTTCTTTAGTTACTTTCTTGCCGTTGACTTCGGCAACGACTGCGGGAAGGAATCCCCAGAGGTCTTCGGCCTTTTCCGCGGGTTTGGCGGCTGCGGGTGCTGCGACCGGTGCTGCCGCGGGAGCAGTTGCTGCTGCGGGTGCTGTCGGCGCTGCTGCCACGGGTTTGGCGTCCTGGGCGAATAACGGCTGGCCGGCGAGAAGCGCTGCGGACAACGCGCCTGCGGTCATGACTGCTGCATTGATCTTCTTCATTCTTCAATCCTTCGTTAATTTATAGTTGATACTGTGGTCTTTAAAATTCTGTAATCAGGGACAAAAAGCTTTTCTGAATCCGAAATCAGATTTACAGGTACGAATCTGCTCCTTTCAGTAAAAATTGTTTGACCATTTGATATACCATATTTGTTTAGACATTGCAAGTTTTAATTTGTTCCAAAAGCAATAATTTTTAATGATTAATAGTTTTTTGCATAATATTTAATGCAATTTATAAGAGCAGAATGTAAAACTGCGATTTTTGTCCATTGTCACCGCGAATTCATTTCCGGCAGTTTTCATGATGGCTGAACCGGTGTTCCCGGCGATAGGCTGTATCGTAAAATTACCGTTTAACGGAACCGAGCTTTGGATTTGCGCCGCCGGGGCCGCGTTGTTTTCGCGATAGAATACTAGAAATCCGCTGCCGGACGCCGCGTCATGCGACTGGAAGCCGCAGATTGAGGCTCCGTCCGGTTCATGCCCGATAGAATATATTTCTCCGGCGAATATCCGGTCGCGGTATTCCAGATGCAGTTTGATCATTTTGCGGTAGATCTCCGCCACTTCCGGATCAAGCCGCGACGGTGCCAGCCAGAGCAGCGGATTGGCGAAAAGCGGAATTGCCGCCCAGTAATCCGCGGGATAAATATCCGGCTGGAGACGGTTTTTCTCAGCATAAAATTCCCGTTTGATGGCCTTAAAGTCGGGGATTTCAATCTGCAAAGTCTGGGGACGTATATATTTTGTCAGCCGCCACATGCAGCGCAGTGTGGTTTCCGGGTGGTAGCCCAGCCCCCAGGAGTGACAGACATAGCGGTTTTCCAGAAAGATATTCCCGTATTCCAGAAACAGGAAATAACCCGGACGCTGGCCGTTGGTGGTGTCGAAATTAAAGAATATTTCGCCTTTGCTGAGTTCCCGCAGATGCCGCACCATCTTTTCCAGATTGTCTTCAGCTTCCTTGGTTCTGGTCATTACCGCGTCAATCTTGAACATCCTGATATTATAGCGGCAATAGAAGTCGTATACAATTTCGGCAAATTCGCGCCAGTCGCGGTATTCGCAGTTGCACGAAGGGGCCATCCACAGCGCCAGTTCCACACCGGCGTCTTTGGCGGTTGTGGCGATATGATCAAATCCGTTCGGCAGATGTTCTCTTGAAAAATCCCAGAATTCTCTGGTCATGTGGCGGTTGTTTATAATCATTTCGGAAAGCGCCCGCCCTTTCTGCCAGCCGTCGTCAACCTGGTAGTGAGTCGCACCAAGCGCGCCTGACGCGTTGATCTCGTCTATCAGAAACTGTTCGCTGACCAGTGACGGAAAGCAGCCGACTCCCCAGGGATTGACCGTTACGGAATAATCTTTTTCAGAATTTTGCGGAAAGCGGGTTCTTAGATAATTTTTCAGGGTGGTTATGGCGTTTCCGGCCTGATACAGCACGAGTACATGACGATAGCTGAACAGTTCTTTCTCCGGCGAGACTTCCTGCGGATTGATTCCCCAGCAGCAGGAGTGGACGGTATTTTCGTTAATTCTGAAATCATATTCTTCAAAGTCGCGCCGTTCGCCTGATGGCGGAGCCTCCTGCAGGAAAAACAACCCGCCTCCGGCAGTATTTTCACAGAACAGCAGATTGCCGTTGAAAGTTGCGGCAGGATTCTCGTGCTCAAACACGTGATCATGCGTGTAATCGGTGCGCCCCGCGAATTCCACCGCTTTTGCCGGATGCAGGTCATCCGCCAGCCGCAGACTGTCCGCGCAGCTTTCCAGCTTTTCCGGAGCGTGCTGCTTGTAGATATCTGTTTTGTACAGGTCGCCGCGTCTGGTCCAGTACATCAGCGGCGTTACCCGGCTGATAATGCCGGTTTGCGATGCCATGTACGGCAAACCCGGATAAATAAAATACTTGCGGGTAAAAGAAACGTTCTGAACGGCTTCGTGAATTTTTAACTTGACGCAAACGTGTTCCGCGTCAAAAATCGAATTTTCAACCACAGATGCGGTAATTTTCTCCAGCCGGTATTCTGTCCGGACTTTGTGGTTATGCGGCATGTTGATGCCGGCAAATGAAAAATCGCCATGATCATGCGCGGCGGCAAGCTCAGCACCTGAACATTTGTCTTGCAGCGAGACAGTTTGAGGAACCGCATGTTTCAGGTCAAAAAGTCTGGCGAGACAGGAATTTTCAATCAGCAGCCGGTGGTCTTTTAATTCAACTTTGATATCTTTATAAACAAAACCCTGCTCTGAAGTAATTTCCTGATTCTGATACGGCATGGCACGATCCCTCAGTTATTTTCCGGTTGTTAGCATAAAAAAGCGCTTCAAGAATATTTCCGAAGCGCTTTTATATACGAGTTTTTAACAGAGCAGCTTATTTAGCCGGAGTAGCAGCGGTGGCGTCAGCAGCAGCGTCAGCTTTCTTGTCAGCTTTTTTGCCGGCTTTCTTGGCGATTTTGGTTTTCAGTTCTTCAATTTTAGCATCAATTTCTTTGGTATCGGCATTGGCATCCTTGGCAACTAATGCATCTTTTTTAGCCTGAAGTTCAGCAAGTTTCTTGTCCAAATCGCCTTTAGCACCTTTGGTTTTAGCAACTTTAGCGGTTTTGTCTGTTGTTGCAGTAGCGGCATCATTTGCCAATACTGCGCCACCGATTGATAATACCGCCACTACGAGAGCCAGAGTGAAAAGCTTCTTCATTTTATTCAACCTTTTTTTATTGTTTAACCGGGACTATCCCTGTTTAAAATACTTAAATATAGAATTTAACGAATTTGTAAGATAATGCAAGCTATAAACCATCATAAATAAGATGATTTTAAGACAAATCAGTCAAAATTTTGAAAATATCCGATACGCTTTTACCGGTATCCGGGAAAATCATTTCCGGGGCGATTTCAGCAAGCGGCGCGATTACGAAAAGACGCCGCGCCGCACGTGGATGCGGAATCTGCAGAAAGTTTGAGTTGACAATCTGGTCATCAAATAAGATTATATCAATATCCAGTGGTCTGGGGGTATTGATCCCATGTACGGCGGCGCGTCCTGATTCACGTTCAATGCTCTGGCATGCGGCAAAAAGTTCTTCCACTGAACCTGCCCAGCCTCCGGTGAGCGCGGCGTTCAGAAAGTCCGGAGTTCCGGGTGCACAATCGACCGGCGTTGTACGGCGGAAACGTGAAAGTTTAATGTTCATCATGCCGGCGGCTTCGAGTTTTTGTGCCGCGGTTTTGAATGCTCCGGTGACGTCTCCGAGGTTGCCGCCGAGGGCCAGTGCTGCTTTTTTAATCATTAAAATCCCGCTTTTTAGCTTTGTGCGTTCGAAATTACGATTCCGCCGGTTATATTTTAGCTTGGCTGACGAAGAAATCAAAGTACGGACAGTTTAATGGGTAAAAAAGTTAAAGTATATTTTCTTGGTTCAGGCAAGATTGCAGTCCCGGTTTTGAACCGGCTGGTCTGGTCTGACCGGATTGAACTGCTGGGTATCGGCACTCAGCTTGACCGTCCGGCGGGTAGAAACAAAAAACTTCATCCCACCCCGGTTGGCGAATTTGCCCATGCTTCCGGATTGCAGGCCGACAAGATCCCCACTGTGAATGCTGAAGATTATCTTGATTATTTAAAATGGCTGGCGCCGGATTTTATCGTTGTCGTTTCTTTCGGTCAGATCCTTAAGCAGTCGCTGCTGGAGCTGCCGAGAATTTCCTGTGTCAATGTTCACGCCTCGCTGCTGCCGCGTTATCGCGGCGCTTCGCCGATCGCCGCTGCTGTAGTCAATCATGATGTAAGTACCGGAGTATGTTTCATGGAGATGGACCGGGGGCTTGACACCGGGCGCGTATATTGTTCATTTGAGCATCTTTTGTCCGGGAATGAACGTGCGGACTGGCTCGAGGAAGCGCTGGGACGGCTTGCCGCCGATAAAATAGTCGGCGTACTGGAAGGAATTGTCAAAGAGAAGAATGCTCCTGTCCCGCAGGATGACAAACTTGCGACGGTCACTAAAAAAATACATAAGGGTGACGGTATAATCAACTGGAATCTGCCTGCGGCGGATATTGAGTCCAGAATCCGCGGCTATTATCCCTGGCCGGGCGCGGCTTTTTCCATGATGGCGCATAATCGCAGAATCACCGTCCGGGTCACTTCCGCTTCGGTTCACGCATTGATGTCCGGAAAACCCGGCGAAGTGCTGCAGGCGGATAAGAAGGGCTGGATTATTGCCTGCGGTACGAATGCGCTTGAATTACTGACGGTAGTCCCTCAGGATAAAAAAGAGATGCGGGGGATTGACTTTCTGAACGGCTGCCATCTGGATAAAGGAATTATTGTCGGGATGGATTGATTCCGCCGTTTGCATTAGGCGTTTGAGGGTGTTATACTCTGCACGGCTGAAGATTAAACTATAGATTGCGAAGATTTTGAGAATTGGTTCGTATTCTGAGAGGCTGCCGATACCGGGGTATCGAAAGCATCGAAGAGTGCGAATCCAAACTCAAAAGATCGCAATCCCGCAGGGTGGGATGAATGTCTTGCGGTTGTATTTTTCCGCTCCTCCTTCCGGCGATATTTATATCGCCTGTCAGTCGGATCGAAAAAATCCAATCCACAATCCTATTCATCTATAGTTGAATTTTCAACCGCGCAGAGTATAATTGTATTCTCGAATAAAATTAATATACAGAGTTAATTATGGACAATGTTAAAAAGCAGATAATCCTGAATTGCGAAAAGCTTGAGACCAGGTTTGCCATGCTCAATAACGGCAGGCTGGAAGAATATCAGATTGAACGCGGGCAGAGCGAACCGCGCGTCGGTTCGGTTTTTCTGGGTAAGATTGTGAATCTGGAACCGACCCTGCAGGCGGCATTCGTTGATATCGGTACCGGTAAAAACGCATTTCTGCATTACTGGGACATGATGCCGTCCGGCGATGACGCTGATGAAGATTTTGCCGAAGAGTCTGATAAAAAAGAAAGACCGCTTGAAGCTGTAAATAAAAAACGTACAAGTTTTTCCGAAAAACTCCGGCGGGTGCTTGGACAGGCAACCGGCTCTAAACAGCTTCGCGAAAAAGAGCGGAGCCGCCGCCGCAGAAAAATCACTCTGAAAGATATTCCGGAAATGTTTCCGCAAGGCACTGAACTGCTGGTGCAGGTGGTCAAAGGGCCGATTGGAACAAAGGGGCCGCGGGTCACCACCAATATTTCCATTCCCGGCCGTTACCTGGTGCTGCTGCCTTATTCCGACCATATCGGCCTTTCCTCAAAAATCGACAATGCCCAGGAGCGGCAGCGGTTGAAAAAAATTCTTTCCGAACTGGACGTGCCGGAGGGGATGGGGCTTATCTGCCGGACAGTAGGAGAGGGCAGAAAGGCCATTTTCTTCAAACACGACCTTGATATGCTGCTTGATTACTGGCACAAAGTTGAACTGGTCATGTCAAAGGGTGTGGTGCCGTCCATCGTATATTCCGAACCCAGTCTGCTGGAATGTACAGTCCGGGATTTTATTACTGACGACATTGACCAGATTATCGTTGATGACGATGCCGCTTTTCACACAATACATAATGCTCTGATTAAATTTGGCGGAACACGCATGGCCCGCAAAGTGGTGATGCATGACCGCGACATTCCGATTTTTGAACGGTTCAAAGTCAAAGCGCAGGTAAATGATATCTTCAAGCGGGAAGTTCAACTTACCGGGGGTGGTTATATCTGCATAGACGAAACCGAGGCGCTGATCGCGATTGACGTGAATACCGGCAAAGGCCGGAAGCTCGGGGACCAGCCGGAAACTATTCTGCAGACCAACCTTGAGGCGGCGGAAGAAGTCGCCAGACAGCTCCGTTTACGTAACATCGGCGGGCTGGTCGTGATCGACTTTATTGATATGCGCAGCGCCCACGACCGTGAAAATGTGTTCAAACACATGAAAAAAATGGTCAAAGACGACCGCGCCAAAACCAAACTTCTGCCGTTAAGCAAGCTGGGGTTGATGGAAATGACCAGGCAGCGTGAACATGAAAGCTTGAAAGACACGCTTTATGATCCGTGTCCCTATTGTAACGGCAGCGGCAATATCAAGTCGGCCATGTCCATGAGTGTCGAGATTCAACGCCGTCTGAATGAAGTTTTGCGCCGCAGAAATGCCAAAACCGGTCTTTCGGTGCGGGTGATCATGCATCCTGACGTACTGGCAAGGCTCAAAAATGAAGATGCCGACCTCCTCCAGGAGCTGGAAAGCAAATATGGTAAAAATTTGAGTTTCCGTGCTGACAGTATTCTTCATCATGAAGAATTTAAACTGGTCGATCCCGATACCAATGTTGAGTATTGACAAGGTGTCTGGTTATGACTATTACAGCCAACGGTAAAATTTTTAATATTGAAGACGGAGTTTCGCTGGAGCAGTTTCTTAAAACTCGCGGTTTTGATCCGGCAAAAACAGTTGTCGCGGTCAATGGCAGTATCGCCGGCAGCGAAGATTGCGGCGGAGTCATCTTGAAAGAGAACGATGTTCTCGATATAATGACTTTTGTCGGCGGCGGTTGATTTTACAGATTGTTATTATGGCTTTAGAGCTTATCCGTAAATAACTCCTAGTTTTCTATATATTATCATGGATGCTGTCAAATGAAGCAGCGCCTCATAATTGGCGGACTTTTTCTCAAATCTCACCAGGACTTTCCTGAAACGATTGAACCATGAATGAGTAA
>CAIMFA010000736.1 GCA_903840185.1 uncultured Lentisphaeria bacterium
CTGTTTATCCTGTTCATCCCTGTTAAAATAATTCCGGTCTGCCGGGACGGCCGCCCCTACCCATGAATCCTGGGATCCCCCTTCATGCCATTCATCTGTGTCCATCTGTGACATCTGTGGATAATAAATTCTCCATTTTTCGTGAATTTTCGTGTTTTTCGTGGTTAAGGTGTATTCTTTGGTTGCGGCTATGCCGCGCTAAGTTTTTCGTGGTAAAAAAGGTTTTACTCTGTGTTCTCGGTTCTATCTCTGTGGTGAAAATGGCTGTTAAGGTTTTTCGCGGTGGTGCTGGGCTTCCCATTTGGCTTTTTCGGCGCGCAGACGCTCCAGCTTGCTATGCTCCACCGGAGTCGGATTCTTGACCAGTTCGGCAAAGCGTTTTTTTGCTTCCTCAAAATGGCCTTTCATTTTTCTGAATTCCTCTGTGTTTACATCGCTGCGGGATTGAGCAAGTTCAATAAATTCTTTGCACTGTGCCATATATTCGAGCAATTTTGCGGTATTTTCGAACCAGCTTTTATCAATCTCTGTATCAACTTCCAGAAAGCGGGATTTGGTAATCCATCCATTAATCATATCTGCATATATTTTATAAACGGCAAAATTTGCCGGGGGATTTTTCCCATCTCCGGCAATTCCCGTATGGATATTGATATATATTGCGCAGATGTCGGCTTTGCTCATTTCCTCCGTGGCCTGATTATCACTCTGCGCGCCGGTCAAAGCCAATGCGGCCAGTCCTGAAAGTATAAAGAAAATAATTTTTTTGTAGAACATATTGCTTCCCTGGTTATTCAATGAATTCATAAGATAGGATTTTGCATTTAAACGAATCGGACGGATCGGAGAACACCAGCAGCCTGACTTTCTGCTCGCCGGAGATTTCGTCGAAATAAAAATTATTGGTATTATCATAGTCAAAAGTGCCTAATTTGCAAGAAACCTGGCTGTTAATTCTGGTAGAACCATTCATTTTGCTTTTAGTAATATTTATGCCGGCACCGCCGCTTGGTCCGCCGATATCCTTGATCGCCTGAGCAACGACAATGACATAAAAATAATTATTTTTTCCGCCGACATCGGTCAGATTAATGAATTTACCGATCAGTTCCTCCTGCTTGGCGTCGGTGTCCTGCACAATCCCGCAAACGCCTCCACTGAGAGCGCGTTTGTAACTGCCAGGCCCGGTACAATACATTGCGTTGGCGACTTCGGCACGGGTAATATAATCCATTCCAGACGTCCTGGTCATAATTGAGTTGATTACATTATACATACCGACACTCGGCACAATTTTAGAGCCTTCGGCATCACCGGCAGCAATTCCGAGATTAGCTGGGTTGTTGCCAATTCTTATGTTTGCCAGCAGCGCCTGCAGCGCAATATTCTGACCGGTGGAAGAATCAACATAAGTACTGTTAATATTAATTTTGTTATTCGCGGTTTTATTTCCAGTAACAGAAATAATCTTTACCTGATTTAAGATGTTGGCGTCACCACCGCCGTTGACCGGGTCGGAATAAGCGCCGCCGCCGGGAATACGGGCATACGGATAAGCGGTGCTCGGCACATTTGCCGCCACAAATTTATTCGCTTTATTCGGGTCGTATTCTTTAAGGTTAAGCGTCTGCCACGCGACCCCGCGGTGAATAAAACCAAGTTCCCATGGTGAAAGCATCGCCCCATTTCTAATATAAGCAGTGGAAAGAGATTTGAATCCGGCAGCGGCGCCCGGGTTATATGCGGGATCGGTAACTACCTCCGGATCCTTGTCCGGCGAAGGGGCTGACGGGTCCACAGCAACGCCGTTGAAGATGTTTTTAGCTCCAAGCGTACCGACAGTGGAATACGGGGCGGTACCGGTGGTCGGCGCGATTGCGGCGAAAGGAGTCTCCGTCGTGCTCCAGTCGCCCGGATTAAGATTCTGCCTGGGATCATTCGTCTGAAAAGCAATACTAAATTCTGTAGGAGGAGCAGTAGCGGCAACCGTTGATGTAGTCCAGTTGCTTATCATATTCCACGCCGAAGAACTTTTTTTAATCAGAGAGCAATCAACATTGCCGGCGCCTGTGCTGGAAGTGGATAAAACGGCTTTATCAACAGTCAAAGTACATCCGGTAACACTGATTACAGGGGCACTTCCGGATGTAACAGTCAAAGTCTGGGTGATGGCGGTGCCATTGAAATTGGTTTTTGCATATCTGGCCAGACTGGCGGCTGGCCAGACAAGCGAAGTAAATGCTGACGCAGTGGAAGCTGCGGAATACGGGGTAGTCACACCGTTTACGATAATGTTATAATTAAAACTGTAGCGCACCGCCATCCAGACAGGGATATCTGCCACTGGATAAATATTAATTGCCTCAAATTCTATCTCCGGAGTAAACGTGACAGTTACAGTTGTTTTTGTTGTCCTGACAGCCGCTATATGAATGTTGAAACCAACTTCATTGATATATGGAGTCAGTTCATTGCCGGTATAGAGCGGATCATAAGCAACGCCTGAGTTTAGCCAAGTCGAGCGTGGAAAGTTTTTCGTATCATAAGTCGGATTATTCGTGTCTGTATCACAGTAGTCTATCAAGTTGGCGGCAATCTGATGGCGTCTGGCGGTGATATTGGGAAAGGTTCCTTTCAGCGGACCAGTTTCATCAATCACGCCGTTTTTATCGTAGCCGAAAAACGCCAGCCACGGAATGCCAATACCGTCATCCGAGGCGGGAACAGCGGGAGGGGGCGGATAAGGATTCGGCAATGAGTCTGGAACCCCGTTATTACTGGAGTCGCACAGAAGATTTAAATTAATCACCGCTGCCGAATCTGTCGCAGTGAAAGAATTCCATGTCACTGTCGTCCTGTTGAAAATATTGAAACGGTGAAAAAATTCATCGTTCGTGCCGGAGACAGAATCCATCAACCCGTTACCGTTTCTGTCCACCCAGAAATATTCGCTCTGGGCCAAGGCAGTAGCCGAAGACCCGGCCACAAACCATTTCAAGAATTTAGATTTTAACGGGCCGGAGGTAATTCCCATCACCGAAAACATATTAGACAGACTGGTCCAATACCCGGCAGCCGGCAACTTTCCGGCAGGAGTACTGCCGGAGGTGGCGGCAAAATTGAATTTTCCGGCGGAAACCTGATCGGCTCCCGGAGAGGCAGACGCCACAATATCATTCGGGCTGACCGCCATGATATTGACTTCATCCACGCTGGCGCCTATTCTGCGTTCAGTCCCCAGTTCCTCCCGTATACCGCTCGAAACCGTCGCCGCTGGATCAATTCCGCCGATAGGGATTACGACATAGGCAAAACGCCCGATCAGCCGGTCAGTCGTGCCGTCATTCGTTTTTATATATTCCCAGGTGACCGGATGCGAAGTATTATAGGTGTAGATTGGAGCATTGGCGATATTCGTCGTCAGATGGTCCAGCATATCTGTATCGCCTTTATTGACAGTCCAATTGTCGTAACTGTAATCAAGCGTCTGGCCGTACAGGGAAATCTGCGTTTGCACCAGAGCTAGCACCCGGCTGACTACGGATTGGCTTAAAAGCCTGGCGGAAGTAGTGTTAGCACTGTTATATGCCGCCTTCTGCTCAAAGATCGAGCTGGTGGCGAACCCGATTGCCATGATCAGCAGCAGCGACAGCATCGCCAGCGCGAAAATCAGCGCAATCCCCGACTGTTTCTGCTTTGAATTTAATTTGAAGAATATTTTTTTCATATAGTCCTTTAGTTCGTAGTCCTTAGTCCTTAGTCCTTAGTCCTTAGTCCTTAGTCCTTAGTTACAATTGCTCTAAATCTTTATTTTACCACAGAGGCATCCCGCAGTCGCGGGACTAACCTGAGAGTTAGCAGAGTAAAACCAGGATTCAGCGCATGTCTGCGTCAACGCAGTCATGCGCTGAATCCTATGTCTTAATCTCTGAATTCCATCTCAGTGTCCTCCGTGTTCTCTGTAGTAAACATTTCCATGTCGCCTGAATTTTCAATTTTCAATTTTCAATTTTCAATTTTCGATTTTCAATTTTCAATTTTAATAGCTCAATTTATTATTAATAAAAACCGTTTTGGAGAACGTCCGCATCCGCTGGAGTTTGATTGCTTCCGCGGCCGGAATATTACCCAGGTCAATTTTTGCTTTCCATTCCCGCCAGTCGGTCGGGGACATCATGAACAGGTCGATTCTGACCGCGTCCGGCAGCGGAGTGCCGTCCAGTCCGGATCCGGTGTTGACTGTACCGGTGACGCCGCCGGAATCTTTATAGACGTCAATGCTGTTGCGGCTGGCGCCGAAACTAAATACCCCGGTGGTGGGACTGTACCGGATCGGGGTGCTTTCCTGCCATGCTCCAGCCGAATCAATATAATAACAGGTGAATTTCATAAAATAAACGCCGGAGATGACCCGCTGATACGGAGCAGAACTGTCGTTATTGGTATTTACGGTGTCGCCCCATATATCTTTGATTCTGGTGGAGCTGCCGCGTGTAACACCATCGGCATTCATGCGCGGCAGCGGAGTGGAAAAATTCCATTGTGCGACGGAATCGTCGCCGGTACAGCTCCGGACCAGCCAGCCCTCGCTGATAATTTTGCCGTCAATTGACGAAGTTGCGGGTAAAGCAATGCCGGCCGGAACAAACGAATATCTGATCTCGCAGATGTTCGACACCGCATTCTTCGGTTTCAAGCTCGTGGCAGCAATAAAATTAAGCTGAGTCCACTCAAAATTACTCTGCGTGGAAGTGGGATAATATGAATTTACCGGATCACCGCCAACCGCCGGGGATGACACATCTCTGATTTTCTGGAACCAGAACGGATAAATCCCCTGCGCCGTATTGTCATTGTCATAGAGGGTGCATTGCAGTTCGCGGGTCATCAGGTCCAGCGCGACGTGCGCGTCGTTATACATCTCGGTACGCTGCGAGGCCTTGCTCCAGACCTGCTGCGCGGAACTGTAAAAACGCATCATGATCAGGGCCAGGATGGAAAACACCGCCATCGCCATGATCAGTTCCACCAGCGTAAATCTAAGTTTTGTAAATGTTGTCTTCTGTCTCATATTTCTCATTTTCAATATGTTTCAAATCCTTATTTAACCACAGAGGCATCCCGCAGTCGCGGGACTAACCCGAGAGTTAGCTAGACAC
>CAIMFA010000737.1 GCA_903840185.1 uncultured Lentisphaeria bacterium
AATAAATTTTGCGCCGGGCATCAATCCGGTCATGGAAAAAGCCCCCCTGATTTTGGATGACTGGAAAAAAGCCAGAATTGGTATCAGGGGTGTCAGTGCGGCTGGCGAAATAAAGATTACTGCCCGCGGCGGATGGGTCAGCGATTCATCTCCTGTTTATGCCTGGGGCGAATCAAAAACACTGTCCGACAAATGGGAGGACTGGACGATTTCCGTAGTTCCGGAAGAGGATTGCTATTTGCGGATAGATATCCGTGGACCTCACCATCCTAAGGGAAAAGGCAGCAAGGAACTGCTCCCGATCTGGGCCGATTACGACGACCTGAAAATCGAAGGCGCGGTGCTGAAAAACGGCAGTTTTGAAACGCTGAACGCCCAGATGCTGCCTGAAGGATGGGAATGCGCCTCCGCCAACGTGGTTACTGACGCGTCCGCCGCCGATGGAAAAACATATATCCGGGCGTGTTTCGATCAACCGGTGTTACAGACAGTGGCGGCCAAAGCCGGACAGGCAGTGACAATCACCGTGAAGGTCCGCCGGAGCAAATAAAATACTATCTGCAGAACGCTTGAAGTTTTAGCTTTTTGTAATTGACCCTGTCAATTAAAAATAAACCGTCGGGGTAAAATCCGACAAATAAAAAAGGATAAAGAAGATGGAAATGAAATCTGTAATCGTGGTAGGGTTGGCAATGATGGCGGCAACAATTTTTGCTGGAGAAAAGATTGCGCCGGATCTCAGCAATCTCGCTCCGGAATGGCAATTGACCTCGGCGAAAGTCACGGAAGAAGATGGACAGAAATATTTTCACATCGAAGACATAGGAGGCGACACCGCCCGCGTCGCCTATCCTTCAACACCTCTGAACGGAGCCAAGCAGGTGAAGGTGACTTTGAGATACCGCACAGATGTGGCATTATCAGGACTCCATTCAGGAGCATGGTATCTTATTGGCTTTTCAGACGGAAGCAAGGACACTTATAATGGGGTGTTTTTTGAATTGAAAAAAGAATGGACGTCAGTGGAGAAGATCATTGATGTTCCCGCGGATGCGAAAAACTTTACCGCGCAACTGCGTATTCAATTGGAGACGCCGAAAGGAAAAAACACCGGCAAGTTTTTCGATGCCAAGGATATCGTCATAGAACTGGTAAAATAAACCTGATGACGCTGGAATCGAACTGGTAAAATTGTGTAAAAAATGGATGCCTGTGTCTAAAATAGGGTTTTTCTGCGCAGGCAGCTATTTCGGCGCAAAATTATTCTTTGACGTATTGTCGTTTCTGTAACTCCGTGGAAGCGAGGTGATGCTCGTTAATGTTAATCCGACGCATCTTGAGCCAGTGGCCGCGTTCTATAGAAAAGCGGCGGCAACACTGAATGCGCGGTTATGACGATAAAAAATGCAAACCAGAAAAATGGATAGGACGATTGTAAATGTTAAAAATAGGCATAGTCGGATGCGGTTTACAGGCGGCCACAATCGCCGGATATACGGGGGTATATGGCGATGATTATGAGGTAACCGCTGTCATGGATGTAAATTTCGAATCCGCCAAAGCGCGGATCGCAGAAAAGCAGGTAAAGCTTAATGCTGGCTGTCGCTTTTACGATGATTTGAATGACTTTGTTGCGAAAGAAGTGGAATTGGATGGTATTATCATCGGAACCCCATGTAATTTGCATACTGAAGTTGCCTGTAAAGTCGAGCAGATGAAAGCTCCAATCTATATGGAAAAGCCGGTAGCAATCCATCTTGACCAATTGCAAAAGCTTTATGCCGCATTTAAAACTTCCACTGTGCCGGTGGAAGTATCGCTGCCGATGCGTTTGTGTCCTTTGACATTAGAAGTTAAAAAAATCATTGATTCCGGTAAAATCGGGAATGTTGAGCAGATTGTCGGTTACGAAGACACGTCAGGAGAAGTTTATTTCAGCACCTGGTTCCGGGATTTTGAAAAAACCGGCGGGATGTTCATGCAGAAAGCTGTTCATGATTTGGATTATATGTTTTTCCTGGCAGGCAGCAATCCCAAAGAGGTATGCGCAATGCGGGCACAGCGGGTCTTTGGCGGTGACAAGCCTTTCGATTTAAGCTGTGACCAGTGCGGCGAACAAGAACAATGCCCGGAAAGTCCGTACAATCATTTCCATAAGCTGGGAATGTATAGTTCTGTTGCAGAAGCTGCTGAATATCGCTACGGGCGCCGTATGTGCCGCTTTTCTCAAGGAATTAAAATAGACGATATAAATGAATGTATTTTTAAACTTGAAAACGGAGCACAGATTGCTCACTCCCAGAATTTCTTAGTCAGGAATGACGCCTGCCGCCGCGGCGCCCGTATCTACGGTTATCGGGGCACAATTGAAATGGACTTTTCCGGTAAAATTAAGGTGATGTCACATTTGCGTTACCAGACCGAGGAAATAACCGTCCAGTCTGGTCCGTTAAGCCATTACGGCGGCGACAAAGAATTGGTATATGATTTTCTGCAAACCATGAAGACGGGACAGCGGGCTCGTACCGATTTAATCACCGGGAACGGCATATACGGCACATTGAGCTGCCTCTGTGCTCGCGAATCCGCTGACAAACGCGAATTTATAAATATTAAGCTTTGAACAGATTTCTGTACATCAATACGACAAAGGCAAGGTCTATTTCTTTTCTTTCCATGATAACCCTGCAATCCGCGCCTGATTAAAAAAGCAAAGCTACGCAGAAGCGAATGGTGGATGAATACCGCGATAAAAAGACGACGCACGGCAGTCCATTCTAACGCTTTGGAACAACCCGGCGGCTCTTCTGGCGCATTTTTTACCATGTGAATTGGGATGATGATCGTCTCAAGTGAATAGGGATGAAATATCGTGAGAAAAATTCGTTACTGCTGAAAAGCGTAAACAGTGGTTATGAAAAATTACATGACGAACAAAATATAAAAGGAGTTTACGCGTTATGCGTTGCGACAGTAAATTTGTCCAGCCGGAATTCAAGGATTGGAAGATTGTTCCCGAACTCGGCCTGCCCGAGCCCAGGATTTTCCACTGGAGCCGAAAAACGGCCAAAGCCGGTGAGACAGACATTTCATCCGGGATAAGAATAACCCGAAATTTCCCTGAAGATAGCGGCATTCTTCAAACGGCTTATGATGATTTTAACAGTTTTTTTTCTGAATGCGGAATACCTGCGGACGGGAAATACGGTATAATCACGGAAATGGGAAAACCGGAATCGTCTGACTCGTATGAAATGATCATATCACCTGATTCCTGCCGTATCATCGCCGGCAATGCTGAAGGCATCAGACGCGGCATTTATTATTTGGAGGATCTGCTCCTTGGCGCTGAAGGGCCGTTCCTCAAGATCGGTTCCGAAAAACGTTCTTCCTGGGTCAAGCACCGGATTTCGTATTTTTTAGGACGGCCGCCATCCTGGACCTGTGACGAATTGCTGGATGACGGCGACTACTACTCCGATGAATATTTGAACCGTCTCGCACATGAGGGAATCAACGGACTTTGGAAAAGAATCACATTCGGGGAATTATGCAAAACCTCTTTTACTCCGGAAAACGGCGAGGACCCGGCAAGGCGCCTGGAAAAACTGCGCCAGATAGCTGACAAGTGTCTCCGCTACGGGATAAAGACTTAGTGCTTATCCG
>CAIMFA010000738.1 GCA_903840185.1 uncultured Lentisphaeria bacterium
AGTCTTGGTTCTTAGTCCTTAGTCCTTAGTCCTTAGTCCTTAGTCCTTAGTCCTTAGTCCTTAGTCCTTAGTCCTTGGTCCTTGGTCTCATTCTGACTCCTGCCTGTTCCCCATTGGACATTGGATATTCTCCCGCCCTGCGGGATCCCGCGACTGCGGGACGGATATTGGATATTCTCCCCCGGCTGTTCATTCTAACTCCTAACTCCTGACTTCTGGCTTCTGACTCCTGAATTCTGTCCTCCATACTTTAGAATTTTAGAATTTTAGAATTTTAGAACTTCAGAACTTTAGAACTTGCATTCATACTCTTTTATCCGGATTGTATTCAGCGGCGGCTTTTTCAGCCTGCTTTTTAGCTTCGGCTTCGCGCCTGGCTTTCACTATAGCTGCAGTATCACGAACTTCCAGTCTGGTCTGAGGATTTAACGGCAGCGCCCCGGATTTAATGTAATTGGCGGCTAAATTCTTTTTAGCTTCTTCCACATAATGCGCGTACTGCGGCAGCCATTCCGCCTGGGCGACGATCATCTCGTCAACCATCTGCCACACTTCCGGCGGATTACATACCGCAGCCGTCAGCGGATCATGCAGCATTGCCTGCTTCAGCAGCAGCACATCGCCGTTAACTGCCGCCTCAACCGCCATTTCCTGAACGCGGACGCTGGCGGCACATGTCGCGGCACATGCCAGCGGCAATGCGCCATATACCGGCATGTTCAGACCGTTGCGGTCAACATAGCCCGGAATCTCAATGACACAGCCGTTCGGCAGATTGGTAATGTGATTCTGATTGATCACGTTGAAGTGGCCGCGGTAGATCCGACCGGTTTCCAGGGATTCAATAATATATGAGCCGTGCTCATGCGAGCGGTTATCGAACCTGGAAGGCGCTTTTTTCAACAATTCCGGAAATTCGTATTCAAACCAGTTGCGCTCTTCGGTACAGACGCGCAGATAGCCTCCGGTTTCGCCGTTGATCCAGCTGCTTAAATCGATCCAGTCGAGGATTTCAGACGGACGTTTGCGGTAGTATGGAACATATTCCGACAGATGGCCGTTGGATTCGGTTGAATAGTAACCAAAGCGTTTGAACATATCGAGACGGACTTTCTCGGTTTTGCGCAATTCTTCATCCGCGCTCATCGCCTCGAAGATTTCCTGCTGCGGAACCAGTTTGCCATTGCGCCTAACTTCCACATACCAGGTCTGGTGATTGATGCCGACGCACTTGTAATCAAACTGCTCCGCCGGAATCTTCAGGGCATCCGCAATCTGTTTGGCGCCGTGCTGAACCCCATGACATAATCCGATGGTCGGAACCTTGCCGTACTGGTTGCAGGCCCAGGTGTTCATGGCATTGGGATTGGAGTAATTGAGCAATATAGCGCCGGGCCTGGCGCATTCGCGGATATCTTTACAGAATTCAAGCATGGCGGCAATCGTGCGCTGTCCGTACATGATACCGCCGGGAGCTAGCGTGTCGCCCACGCACTGGTCCACGCCGTATTTCAGCGGAATTTCAACATCGGTTTTAAACGCCTCCAGACCGCCGATCCTGACACAGCAGATCACATAATCAGCATCCTGGAGTGATGCGCGGCGGTCAATCGAACTTTCAACCGTGGCAGCCAGATTATTCGCCTTGATATCACGCTCAATGATTTGGTGCACCATCTCCAGATTGTGCGGATTGATGTCATGCAGGACAAATCTGGTATCTCTTAATTCCTGCACATATAATAAGTCCTGAACCAGACGGCGGGTAAAGCCGAGGCTCCCGGCACCGAGAAATGCAATTTTTAACGACATTAACTGCCTCCGTAAATTTTTCTTTGTATTTTTAATAATAAAGCTGTATACTTATATTATAATGCTTTAATTTAATTATGGTTATTGCATAAATTTGCTTAATAATTTTCATTTTATGCTGTCAGAACTAAAAAACTTGGAAAACTTCAACCGGCATATCAGTTATGCCGGAAGCAGGCTGGGCCTCAATGCCAGAGTAAGCTTCCTGGGCAGGGAATATCAGGACAAACCGGGCTATGACTGGTATGGCCTCAAGCGCGGACAGCGTGAGTTTATCCTGTGGCAGTACACACTGTCCGGACAGGGGAAGCTGATCTACGAAGGCAGGACGTTTGACCTGACGCCAGGAACGGCAATGCTGGTACATATCCCTCATGATCACCGTTATTTTCTGCCGCCGGGCGGCGGTCACTGGGAATTCATTTTTTTGATTTTGCGCGGCACCGAATGCATGCGCATTTGCCGTGAAGCGGAAAAAATCAACGGCCCGCTCATCGCATATTCCGAACAGCTGCAAAGTCTGGAATGCGCGCGGGAAATATTCCGGCAGGCATTGAGTCCGTCTCCGGACTGCTACCGTTTGTCCGCTCTGGCTTATCAGTTCAGCCTGGCGCTGTTTGCCGATATAAAACCGCAGACCGCCAATTCACGTCCGCCGGCCATTGATAACGCGGTTCTGTTCGCGTTAAATCATTACGATGAGCCGATCGCGGTCGAAGACATGGCCGAGGCCGCCGGGCTCAGCCGTTATCATTTTTCGCGGGAATTTAAGAAATATATGCAACTGCCACCGGCCGATTTCATCCGCAAACTGCGTTTGGAGAAAGCGGTCAATCTGCTTCAGGCGGATGATTTGTCCATCATCGAAATCGCGGCGCAATGCGGTTTTCAATCCGCCAGCTATTTCTGCCGGGCATTCCTGAAAGAATTCAACATCTCCCCGGGAAAATACCGCCACGACCGCCGGTAACCAGTTCTCGCTCATTCAATTCCGGCAGATTGATATACCGCGCGATTTGACGCGTTGCGTTTCGACTCTCAGAAATTTGTATAGAAAATATTAAAGCTCATACAGACGCGTCAATTCGTCAATTATTTCCCTGCTTGTTTTGCCGGCAATTCCAAGCGCTTTCAGATTAATCTTTTCGCTTTGCATCCTGCCAAAGATTTCGCGCAGTTCATTTTTGATCGACGCGGCGACAGACACCGGACGGACAAAAGAGACAACCCGGTAAAGCCGGAATATGTCATTTATATGCTTTTTGATATTCTGCGAGTCGCCTGCTTCACCTTTTTCTTTTCTCAGAGACAGATCAAGCCAGGCTTTCGACTTCAATACGATAAGACTTTCGGCAGGGATTAATGTCAGGTCGTCGCGGATAACCTTGCTCACCTGAATGAATCTGTAATAATTCTCATCCAGAAGAATCGCGGAAAGACTGGAAATATCCTCATCGGCAGGAATCGGAATAATCCGGCTTTCATCCGGCAGTACAAATGTTTCCGGCTTGCCTGAAAAAAGTTCCAGCATAAACGGAAAGTCCTCACGTGCCGGCTTTGTAAAGCGATAAAAAATCTTTCGGCCTGACGACTTTTGCTGAATGGCGTAGTTGCCTGCCTTGATAAAATTCCAGAAATGCACGATGAATTTTGCATCAAGGGATTCGACACAAAGAACGATGTCTAAATCTTTTGTACCGCGAAATTCAAGTCCGGCACGCTCAAAAGCCTGAGC
>CAIMFA010000739.1 GCA_903840185.1 uncultured Lentisphaeria bacterium
CTTCATCGCACCCCGCAGACATGGTTCTGAATTTATCCGTCAAATCAAGAAATTCATTTTTTAATCCGGAATTGCGCGGCAGCCGGGAGACTAACGCCTCCAGCTGGTTAAATAGAGCAGCGCAATTATTAGATTTGCTTTTTTTCCCCGGCATCGCTTTATCCTCTACTGTCAGAGTAATATTTGACAGACTGTCTTAATATAATATGAAAAATCGGGAATAACAAGGCAAAAAAACGGGGTATTTTTTTTAACGCTCTGATATTTTTCTTGAAAAAGACGAAAATAAATTTATCTTCAATAGGCGGGAGATTTTTAAATTTTTCTTATATCATGTTATAATAAAGATAAAGGCGGCGGAAAATGGTTGCATTTTTCAGAAATGATTCTGCGGAAAATTGTCTGTCGCGTTTTTACCACGGAGGAGATATGAAGGCAATAAACATTGGCGCGGCGCTGTTTTTTTCGATGTTAATTTTTTCAGGCTGCAAAGAACCGCCGCCGCCGCCGCCGATAATCCCGGCAGTGGTGGTCGCCCCGGCAGTCATGGGTTCGATTTCGCCCCATTCCACAGAAGTCGGGCAGGTCGTAGCCTATGATCATGTAAAGCTGATGGCCAGGGTTAGCGGCTTTCTGGTAAAAAAGAACTTTCAGGAAGGTCAGACGGTAAACGAAGGCACGCTGCTCTACATGATTGAGCAGGGACAGTATATCGCCGACGTAAAAGCCGCTCAGGCAACGCTGATGATGATGCAGGCCAACCAGAAAAATGCTGATATAAACTATGCCCGTCAAAAGGAATTGTATCAGAAAGACGCGGTTTCTCAGAAAGTTTATGATGACGCGACCGCGAAAAAGATGGAAACCGACGCCAGCGTTCTCGGAGCCCAGGCTAAGCTGGATCAGGCCAATCTTAATTTGAGTTATACTGAAATCAAGGCTCCCTTTGACGGCAGGGTAGGCCTGGCAGCTTACAGCGTGGGCAATCTGGTGGGCCCGGACAGCGGCATGCTCGCGGATATCGCCAGAATCGATCCGGCCCGTGTTCAGTTTAATTTAAGCGAAGTGGATCTGCTCGAATTTATGCGCGACAAGGATAATGTTAAAAAGGATTTTCTGACGGTAAAACTTTTCTTTCAGGACGGCAAGCCGTATGACCAGCCGGGAGAAATAACATTCTGGAATAACAAGGTAAATTCTTCGACCGGAACCCTGCTGATGCAGGCGACATTCCCGAATCCTAAATCGCTGTTGATGCCCGGCATGTATGTCAAAGTGAGAATAGAGATTAAAGAATCAACCATGGCGGTAATGGTACCCCGGAACGCCGTTATTGAAGATCAGACCGGTAAATCGGTGCTGGTTGTGAACAAAGCCGATGTAGTGGAAAGACGCAAGATCGTTCCAGTTGCGGACCAGGATCAGCAGGATATGGATATCGGGCTGAAATCCGGCCTGCAGGCAGGTGAACTGGTTATAGTGGACGGCATTCAGAAAGTCCGTCCGGGCATTAAGGTCAAGGCTGAAGTCATGCCTGCTCCAAGCGCGCTTGATGCTGCCGGCTCATCGGCTTCCACGGATGAAAGTGCCGCCCCGGCAGCCAGCCAGGAATTGTTAACCAAGTCCTCAAACAACGCGCCGCAGCCGAAGCTGGTATTACCCAAACCGGAACCGAAAGCGGAACATAAATCAACCAGACGCTAAAGGGGCTAATATGATCAGCCGTTTTTTTATTGAACGACCGAAATTTTCATTCGTAGTCTCCATCGTCATTACCCTGGCGGGTTTTATCGCGATGCTGGCGCTGCCGGTGACCCAGTATCCGGACATTGTGCCATCGCAGGTGCAGGTTACCGCAACGTATCCCGGCGCGGATGCCATGACTGTGCAGCAGACAGTCGTCGAACCGATTGAAGCCCAGGTTAACGGTGTCAAGGATATGCTTTATATGTCTTCCACCAGCTCGGATTCCGGCTCGGCGGTCACCACGGTGACTTTCGCTCCAGGGACCAGCGGTGATATGAACACGGTTAATGTGCAGAACCGGGTGAACTGGGCCAGCGCCAATCTGCCGGACGAAGTCAGGCGTCAGGGCGTCATTGTAAAAGAGAAGTCCAGCAACATGCTGCTGGTAATCTGTATTTACTCGCCTAAAGGAACTTATGATTCGCTGTTTCTCAGTAATTACACTTCAATCAATATTCAGGATGAGATCAGCCGTATTCCGGGCATCAGCGATGTCTATATGCTGGGCGAATTGAAGTATTCCATGCGTATCTGGCTGAACCCGGATAAAATGGCCAGCCTGAAAATGACTACTGAAGATATCAGCAATGCTATCAAAGCGCAGAATATTCAGGTTTCCGCCGGGGCGATCGGCGACCCGCCGTGCAGCAATAAACAGCTTTTGCGGCTGACAGTTCAAACCCAGGGACGCTTGAAAGACGTTGAGGAGTTCAAGAATATCGTTATCAGGCAGACCCCGGACGGCGCCAGTGTCAGAATCAAGGATGTCGCTAAAGTTGATTTAGGCGCGGAAAATTACAACTCCACCGGCTGGCTGAACGGAAAACCGTCATCCCTGCTGGCCGTATATCAGTTCAATGACGCCAACGGCCTGAATATTGCCAAAGACTGCATCGCCAAACTGGAGGAGCTTAAAAAGCGCTTTCCCAATGATCTTGACTATGGCATAAAATATGATACCACGAAATTCATCAAGACATCAATTGAAGAAATGATTCTCACGCTGTTTGAAGCGGTTTTCCTGGTTATTCTGATTACGTTCATCTTTCTGCAGGACTGGCGCGCCACGCTGATTCCGACCATCGCCATCCCGGTCTCGCTGATCGGTACTTTCGCGGTGCTGCTGGCTGTCGGTTATACCATCAATCTGATTACCCTGTTCGGCCTGATCCTGGCGATCGGCATCGTGGTTGATGACGCGATTGTGGTTATTGAAAACGTCAACCGGCTGATGACCGAGGAGAAACTGCCGCCGAAAGAAGCCGCCATCAAAACGATGGAGCAGGTTACCGGCCCGGTTATCGCGACCACCATGGTGCTGCTGGCTATGTTCATCCCGATTTGTTTTCTGCCTGGAATCACCGGTGAAATGTACCGCCAGTTCGGCGTCACCATCTCTGTCGCGGTGCTGATTTCCTCGATTAACGCGCTGTCGCTAAGTCCGGCATTGAGCGCGCTGATCCTGCGTCCGCCTGACGCTGTACCGAAAAAGAAATTTATCTTTTTCCGCGGGTTCGACTTTGTTTTCGGCAAAATCTCCGTAAGTTTTGCCGCCATCGTCAGCACGCTGGTCAGGAAATCTGTATTGATATTATTAATGTATATGGTGATGATGTTTGTTTCGTATAAACTCTACGGACTGCTGCCGACCGGATTTATACCGGAGGAGGACCAGGGGGCATTCTTTATCAACGTTCAACTGCCTGACGGCGCGGCGCTGCCGCGCACTCAGAGAGTTGTTGATAAAGTTACTGAAATGGCTAAAAAAACTCCCGGCGTCAGCGATGTGATTGTTACCTCCGGATACAGTATATTAACCGGTACCGCCGCGTC
>CAIMFA010000740.1 GCA_903840185.1 uncultured Lentisphaeria bacterium
ACCCTCCGGGTCGGCCATTGCACCATGCCTGCACTGTGATTTTGAACTTGCAGTGGTTACCACAGCGGCGCTCAAAATCACAGCACATCCACGGCACACTGACTCGACTGCTTTTTTTATGATAAAAACTTAAAAACAACGGAACATTATAAAAATAGCCTTGTCTATTTGCTATACCAAAGCATTTTCAAGATGCTTTCCTCGACTCCTCAGGCCTCCCGCCTCCCCCGGGAGGCCACTTTTTTTTGTCTTTAAGACGAATATCCAATAACCAACAAGGAATATCCAACCGATCAAGGAAAAACCGAAGGCGAATATCGGCTGTTCCCTGTTGGTTATTGGGAATTCCTGCCTTGAGCAGGGCGGTTTTGCCAAAACCGCATTTTGAGCTAGTTTCGGCGAAACTGGCCTACCTGGCTTCCAGCTATTATTTTTTTTAATTGGATATTGGATATTCTCCCGCGAAGTGGGCGCAGGGGGGACGGGGTATTGGATATTGAAAATCGGCTGTTCTGTTGCAATTTGGCTGTTCAGTTGGAAATTGGATATTCCTTGTTGGTTATTGGATATTGAAGATTTGGCTGTTCCGTTGAATACAGCATCCAGACAAAAAACTACGAATTTCGGAGAAAAACGCCTGAACAAATCTTCCTATAGTTTTGCGGGCTGCCCACCGGAGAGTTTTGCCGCGACGATCTGGATTTTTCGCGGAATATCTATGCCGTACCGGCATGGGGCAAATACATTATTGCTGTCAATGCCAGCTTCAATTATATTGATAAAGTCCGCGGAGTTTTCCGCAAACAGCGCTTCGACCCGCTGCATATTGCCGAACCACTTGCCAAGATACTGGCGCAATGCATAAGTGCCTGAATCCACCGGCAGGAAATCATTCATCTGCCGGTCGTATTTCCCCTCCAGCTCAAACAACGCTTTCAGCATTCGCCCTTTACGTCCGGCAAGCACTGAGCAGTCCGGGCACTGGCGGCAGACGTATCTGCCCAGTTCCGGCGCACTGGCTAGAACCGATTCATTCTCCGCGTCCGTCAACGGTCCTTCAGCTACTGCGGCGGCATCCGCATTAAGCAGTTCCACACTGTTAAAACCGCTGACGATACAGTCAGGATTATAGCGCAGCGCATAGCGGAAAGCATTTTCAACCGATCTGTATAAATAACCGTCAGCCAGCGGTTTCATAAACAAAATGCCAATATCACGCCGCCGCAAATCCGGCAGTATTTCATCCGGGATTTCCGGATAATTGCAGAAATCCAGGTAATTGCCCCATATCAATACAGACTCAAACGGAATATCATCCGCAATCTGCGGCAGAATGGCCGGCCAGTGTGAACTTATGGCAAAATGTTTGACCATTCCTTCCGCCTTCGCCCGTGTGAATGCTTCAAGCGCGCCGCCCGGAGCAACAATAGTACCGGCATCTTCAATCGTATTGACCCCGTGAAAGAAATATAGGTCAAGATGATCTGTCTGCAGCGTTTCCAGTGTTTCGTTAAGTTCCCGCCAGGCGCCTTCGGCGTCGCGTTTTGCCGTTTTAGAAGCCAGAATAAGTTTGCGGCGATGTTTTTTCAACGCCTGTCCCAGCTTGGTTTCGCTGGCGCCGGCTCCGTAGCTTCTGGCGGTCTCCACATAATTGCCGCCAATCTTGACAAAATGGTCCATTACCTGCCCGACGATATCGGAATCCACTTCACATTGGTGAAAACCGCCCAGTCCGAGCGAGGACACTTTAAGTCCGGTACTTCCCAGTTTATTTTTTTTCAGTTGCGTCAACTTCTGCTTTATCATAACTATCCTTATAAAATTACCATCGTCTTTTATAATATGCCGTAATTTACGCCTGTTTTCAAGACAGGTTCAACGATTGCGCCACACGCCTGGCGGAAATCCATGGGTTTTCCGGAAATGCGCCACAAAATAGCTGTAATTGCGAAAACCTGTGCGTTCAGCAATCTCTTTGACGCTAAGGCGGCTGAATTGCAATAATTCCAGCGCTGCTTCCATCCTTACCGTGTTGAGATAGCCGGTAAAGTTAGTCTGAAGACGGTTTCGCAGCAGTGCAGTCAAATGACTCGGGCTGATACCGCAGTTTCTGGCAGCAGCGGCGCGGTTGATATCTCCGGAATAATGGCTTCTAACAAAACGTGAGAAGTGTTCGATTACCGGATGTTCACGCTTGCCGTCCTCATTGCTCTGAAGCCGGATAATCAGGTCAATTATCAGCAGCAGCGCCGCTTTATATTGCAGAACCAACGCCTGATTGCTTGAATTACGATAGTTGTATCCGGTTTCGCGCAACCATCTTTCCAATTGCGGCCGCTCTTCAAGCGGAATGGACATGATAAGCAGAAACGGAGGCAATCCGGCAATATGGCAGGCCGGATCAGACAGGCCCCGATATTCAGGAGAAAGTTCGGTAACAGTGCTGTTGCCCATGGCTAATCGCGCCGCTGATTCCTTTCGCCAGGAGAAATTGATGGTGCCAAGCGCCATCGGCTGCTGACGAATACTGACGAATTCATGCCGGTCGCCCGGCCCGTAGATGGTGAAAAAACCTGGTTCGATATGTTCACCCCGGTCATTGATTACCGCCTGGCCATTACCTTTGAAAACATAGAGCAGCTGATAGCCGAAGTTATACCTAGGACCAATATGAACATCACTTGCCTCGAAATAATTTGCTCCGCGGATTTCAGGCGCGATATCTGTATAATTTAGTTCCAACATCATCCTGTCCCGATATTTATAGTCTTAAAACAATATTGAAACAATGACAATATGCATGTAATATCATAATATGTCAATCTTTAAACAACATCATTGAAGGAAGCTGCAATGAGCCATAAACCCAATATCCTGCTGCTGTTTACCGATATGCAGCGCTTTGACACTATCCATGCACTCGGTAATTACATCATAAAAACTCCGAACTTAGACCGTCTGGTGCGGGAAGGCACAACGTTCACCAGCGCTTATTCCCCCAGTCCGGTATGTGTGCCGGCACGGTGCTGTCTCCATTACGGGCAATACCCCGCCCGTACCGGCCTTACAGACAACGGCATCATGCCGGAACACAATCATCAGTCAATAGCAGATTTGCTTAATGATAATGATTATGTTACTCAGGCAGTCGGCAAGTGCCATTTCACGCCGGATGTTCACGAATTGCGCGGGTTTCAGAAGCGATTGACGCAGGAGGAATGCATCTCCGATCCTGCGGAGGATGATTACTGTAAATGGCTGGCCGGGAAAAAACTGGATTATGATGAACCGCACGGGACTCGCGGTGAGATGTATTATGTTCCGCAAGTATCATTGCACGATGAAGATACGCATCCGTCCGGCTATATCGGCAGCAAATCCGTGGAATTCATCCATGAACAGAAGAATCAGGGCAAGCCATGGATGCTGTTTTCCAGCTTTATTCATCCGCATCCGCCATTCGCTCCGCCTAAACCGTGGCATAAATTGTATCGTTCCCCGGATATGGAACTGCCGGCAATTCCCGATAATTCCGAAGCCTTGCTTACCTGGATCAACCGTCATCAGAATCGTTATAAATACCGGGATCAGGGAATTGATAAAAATCTGGTGAAACAGATTATTGCTTATTATTATGCCGCCATTTCATTCGTTGATTTCCAGATTGGACGCATATTGTCGGCGCTGGAAGAGGACGGAGCATTAAACGATACCATGATTATTTTCAGTTCCGATCACGGAGAATATCTGGGCGATTTCAACTGTTACGGAAAGCGCGGCATGCATGACCCGTCATCACGGATACCATTAATTATCCGCTATCCTGAGCGATTCAAGGCAAATAAAAGATGCGCCGAACCTGCCTCGCTGGTGGATATACTGCCGACGGTTGCCGCAACTATCGGGGCCAATGCAAAAGACTGGACACTGGACGGCGTTGACTTGAAACAAGTAAGCGATGGTGCGGCAGAACGCAAATATGTATATTCCCAGTTCAGCAGCAAAGAAACTGGAATATATATGATTGTATCCATGGAATGGAAATATTTTTATTCGGCCGGTGATGACCGGGAGTTTTTATTTGACCGCAATAATGACCCGAAAGAAATGACTAATCAGGCCGAAAATCCTCAATATAATGAAATCAAAACCGTATTGAAGCATGAGCTTCTCAGCTTCCTGCAAACTGGCAAGTTCAGCGATGCGGCCGATAAAGTTAACGGTGCGCTGGAATGGCGAAAATATCCACAATATGATTTCAGCTATTTGAAAGACGCCAAAGCGGGGTTACTTTTTCAGGACCACGATGCATACACGTTAAAACGCAAAGGCTATACATGTTAGTGCTTGATTATATTATTGGAAATTGGACGATGTTAATCAGCGGAATTCTTTTAGGGTTCACCGTCGGAATCCTTACCGGTTTTTTCGGTGCGGGCGGCGGCTTTATCGTGACTCCGGCGTTAAATATATTCCTGGGATTTGAAATGAATATGGCTGTCGGCACCAGCGCCTTCCAGATAATGGGAACTTCCGCGTTTGCATTATATCACAATGTTGACCGGCGTTTGATGGGCAGCCGGATAGCACTTTTCGTGGCATCCGGTATTCCTGTTGGTACGTTTTCCGGCTTTTATGTGGTGCAGCAGTTAAAAGGCAAAGCCGCCTGGCACATCCTGGGACGTACAGTTGACCCGGTGAATTTCACTCTGCTTGCCGTCTTTGCCGTATTCCTGTTCGCAATTGCCGGCTGGCTGATTTATGACAACTTCATTTTGCGTAAAGACGCAGGCGATGATGAAAGTTCGCATGTCGGCCTCCTTTTTCCCGTGAGGCTGCCGCCGGTACGGAAATTCCGGACAATCCCGGCAGGAGAGTTCAGTGTTACAGTTTTAATTCTGCTCGGTGTGTTTATCGGATTCATGAGCGGACTGCTGGGAATCGGCGGCGGGGTTATTCTATTGCCGGCGTTGTTCTATCTGGTCGGGCAAAGCACGAAATACGCCGCGCTGACCGGAACCATGCTGGTGTTTGTCTCCAGCGGCTTTGCCGCCATATTTCATGCGGCCGGGCATAATATCAATTATCCGATGGCCGGAGTATTGATACTGGGCGCCGCCGGAGGCACCAAATTGGGTTCAATACTTCAGGCAAAAGTATCAGGTCAAGCAATCCGCAAATACTTCGCCTTCGTAATTCTGGCAGCCTGGCTGCTGGTAGTCTACAAGTTGACCAGAATTATGATGTATACTCTGCACGGCTGAAAATTCAACTATAGATTGCGAA
>CAIMFA010000741.1 GCA_903840185.1 uncultured Lentisphaeria bacterium
AAGCGAGAAAAGCGAGAAAAGCGAGAAAAGCGAGAAAAGCGAGAAAAGCGAGAAAAGCGAGAAAAGCGAGAAAAGCGAGAAAAGCGAGAAAAGCGAGAAAAGCGAGAAAAGCGAGAAAAGTTAAAAGTTGGGAATCATACATCCCAGTCCTCCCAGTCTTCCCAGTCCTCCCTATATGGAGCATTGCGCGAGAGACTGTCCATATAGTCCATAACAACTTCAGCGCTGTTCTTACTTGTCATCGTCGCCGATAGCCATGATCAGGGCAACTTCCCTGGGGACATGATCGGGCGGCGGCGGAACCTGTTTCACAGACATGAACAGCCTTTCGACGGAGTCGTCCATCAGCTGGTTGCCGCTGGGCTTGAGTATCCTGTAGGAAATAATGCGCCCGTCAGCGGAAATATTGATCTGGACCGTCACTTCCGGCAGTTTGCTGCCCAGCAGCCGCTTTTCCGGAGTGTCCCAGTATTGCTTCAGGTAAAAGCCGAGTCCCTGTTCGTAGGGAGCGGAAAATTCGCCGGTGCCTCTGCCGCCGTATCCGATCGGTCCAGGCGGCGCCTGTCCGGTGCCCGGGCCCTTGCCGAATCCGCCGGCTCCGGCCTTGCCGACTCTTTTATCATTGATCATTTTAGCCAGATCAGCCGCGGTGGCAGCTTTGAACTTTTTATCCTCCTCGACTTTTTTGGCATTTTTCTCCGCGATTTCCTGCTGCTTTTTCTGCTGGATTTTCTGCTTGACTTTCTTCTGGAGGTCAATAACTCTCGGTTCCGGCGGCAGCGGTTTGGGCGGGGTCACCACCGGTTCGTGCGGCGTCGGCTCCGAGACTTCAGTTTTGACCGGCGACGGCGGAGTCGGTTCCGGCGGTCCCGGCACTCCCGGATCGCCGGACGGCGGATTGCCGGCTGGAATATTGAGCGCCCCGAATGTTTTCGGCATGGCAATCAGGTTGATCGCCATGACATCCGGCGGTTTCGGCGTAAACCAGTCACCGACGCAGACCCAGATGAGGGGGATGAAAATTAAGATTATATGGGCGGTCAGCACGCCTTTAAAAATTCTTTTGCTGGTTCGCGGAGAAACCAGCGGTTTTGCTTCCGGTTCAATTGAAACCGTATATGATGACATTTCCGGAATCATGCTTTTCCTAATTGGCGCCTTCAGCCTGTGTTACAAGAGAAATGTTCTTATACCCTGAATTTTTAATCGTCTTCATGAGCGAAATAACTTCTTTATAGGAGCGGGCGCCGTCGGCGCGGAGCAGCAGGGTGGTTTTCGGGGAATTGCTCTTGAGCTTGCGCAGTTCATCCAGCAGCTGTTCCTGGGTGATGACCCTTTTATCATAAATCAGTCTGCCGTCTTTGTCAATGGCGACCGTCTTGTAGTCCTCCGGCAGCGGGTTGGAGTTCAACTCCGGCGGCGCGACGGAAGTGCCATATTCGATGATCGGCATCATCATCAGGAAGATAATGAGCAGAAAAAAGGTAATGTCAATCAGCGGAATCATATTGATCTGGTCAAAAGGACTCGATTGAAAGCGACGCTTGCGCATACAGAAATCTCCCTATTCCTGAGCCTTGTCAGCTTCCAGTTGTTCCAGATTCACCCGCGCCATGAATTCCTCCACAAAGTTATCCATGCGGACAATGATGCCGCGGATGTTGATCGTGAGCAGATTGTATCCGATCATGGACGGGATGGCGACGATCATACCGGTAACGGTACACAGCAGCGCGCCGCTGATACCGGGGGCCAGTCCGCCGACTTCAGCGCGGCCCTGAGCGGCCATGCTGACGAACGCGATCATGATCCCCCATACAGTGCCCAGCAGTCCGAAGAAGGGGCAGGCGCTGACGACGGTCGCCAGCATCCCGATCCGTTTCTCCATAAATTCAATCTGGTAGGAGACTTCCCGTTCAAGCGCGATCCGTACCGCCTCATTCTGTATCTCGCTCAATTTCCGGACATTGTAGTGGTCGGGTCCCATTAAAAGCTGGTCGGGGCTGATGGCATAGAATTCCATCAGTTTGTCCATCCCGGCTTTATATACGCACGCCAGCGGGCTGGCGTCATTTCTGCTCTCGCGGTACATTTCCGAAAGCCGGCGCCGGCGTTTCATCAGCAGCATGAAGAGTTCCGACATCTTTTTGCAGCGGACCAGATAAACCCCTTTTTCGATCATAATCGTCCATGTAAAGACGGAACCGAAAAGCAGGAAAATAACAATGGCCTGACCGACAAGATCGCTTTTTTCAAAAGCATAATATACTCCCGCCGCGGGAATTGGCAGTAAAGAAGAAAACATCACCTGACCTCCTGAATGAAAAAAATAAACTATTATCACTTTATAATTTTAATATAACAGGATATATTGAATAAATCGAATTCAAAAAATGACTTTTTTAATAATAATAGCAAGGAAGTTTTAAATGTCAGAAGTATTTCCTGTTCTAGGTTATGACATCGGCGGGACTAAAATCGCCATCGGGCTTTGTTCCAGCGACGGTAAGCTCTACGGCAAAGACCGGATTGACAACAAGGATACCGACCCGGATGTCATCCTCCCGCTGCTGGTGGAAAGAGGCCAGAAGCTGATCGACGCGGCCGGATTTAAAAATTCGGACATCAAAGGTGTCGGCATCGCGTCGCCTTCCCCGTCTGACATCCCGCAGGGGATCATCGTCGGGCCGCCGAACAATAAGCACTGGAAGAATGTTCACATTAAACATTACCTGTCAAAGAAACTGGGTATTGAAGGCTTCTTCGACAATGACGCCAACGCCGGAGTGCTGGCCGAATGGTTCTTCGGCGCGGGCAAGGGCGGCAATAATATCATGTATCTGACCATGAGCACCGGCATCGGCGGCGGTATCGTCGCCAACGGCCATCTGGTTCAGGGCAGAAGCTTTTATGCCGGTGAAATCGGGCACATTGTGCTGGAACTCGATGGAATCCAGTGCAACTGCGGACTCAAAGGCTGCTATGAGGCTTACTGCGGCGGCCGGGCTGTGGCCCAGCGCATGCAGCGCGAACTGGCCGGACAACCGGAACACCAGCTGGTCAAGCTGGCCGGCGGAAGTATTGACAACCTCGACATGGTTGCTCTGCTCAAAGGCGTCAAGGAAGGCAACGACTATGCGTTGAAGCTCTGGGACGAAACCTGCCTGAGAAACGCGCAGGCGTTCGGCGCCATCATGAATCTGCTCAATCCGGAAAAGCTCATCCTCGGCACGATCGCCTATGCCGCCGGAGACCTGTTCATGAATCCGGTTAAGCAGTACCTGCCCAGGTTCGCCTGGAAGGAAACCATCGAGGTATGCGAGATAGTATCATGTGCGCTCCGCGATGATATCGGCTATTACGCCGGCCCCGCGGTGGCGTTGAACTGCCTTTATGAAGCCGGCCGTTTCGATCTCCCGTGGAGACGCTGATCTATAAATTTCAGGTACTGATATGACCGGAGAGAAGCAGGAATTTCATCCGGGGGAAGTCCCGTCCGATCCCGGAGTATATGTATTCCGGGACCGTTTCGGCAAGGTGATTTATGTCGGCAAAGCCTCAAATCTGCGCAAGCGGCTGAGTTCTTATTTCCAGCCGTCCCGGGATACTCGCGCCGACCCCAAACTCCGCTCCCTGATCAAATCGATATTCTACTGGGAATTTTACGCGGTCAAAACCGAAGACGAATCGCTGATCCTGGAATCGCGGCTGATCAAGCAGTACGCCCCGCGCTATAATGTGCTGATGCGGGACGACAAGCGTTATCTGCTGGCCAAAATCAACCTGCGCGATAAACTGCCGCGGCTGGAGCTGGCCAGGTTCCGCAAGGACGACGGCTGCCGGTACTACGGGCCGTTTCCCAACGGTGCCGCGCTGCGGGCGACGATAGAATTCCTGACCACCTATTTCAAACTGCGCGCCTGCAGGATTTCCGACCCTGACCAGGAGGATTACAAGCACTGTCTGAACAGCAAAAGCTGCAGCGAACCGTGCATCGGCAAAATTTCCGGCGAAGACTACCGGCTCCGGGTTGACGAAATGCTGAGGATCATTGACGGCGATGTCGCTCCGGTTGTCAAGGAACTCGAAACCCGGATGGCGGAATGCGGCGCCGCGCAAAAGTATGAGCAGGCCGCGAAAATCCGGGACGTGATCGTCAATGTCAAAGCCATTTTCGGAGCCAGAAACCGTTCTTTTGAACGCACCTCCATTCCGTCATCCCCCGGCGATGATTCCGTGACGGATTTACAGGCCGCGCTGGGATTGAAGACTATGCCGGTGACGATCGAGGGGTTTGATATTTCCAACATCGGCGGCCAGATGGCGGTCGGCAGCATGGTCTGCTTCGAGAACGGCCGCCCGGCCCGGAAAAAATACCGGCGCTTCCGGATCCGCGATGTTCACCAGAGCGATGATTTTGCCATGATGCGCGAGGTCTTCACCCGCCATTACGGCCGGAAACTGCGGGAGAACCAGCCGTTGCCGGATCTGATCATGGTTGACGGCGGCAAGGGTCAATTGAGCTCGGCGCTGGAAGCGCTGATGGCGCTGAAGTGTCCGCCGGTGGCGGTCATCGGACTGGCCAAGAAGCATGAAGAGATCTTCATCCCCGGACGTTCCGAACCGGTAGTGCTGGAACGTTACCGCCAGGCGCTGCGGCTGCTGCAGGCATTGCGGGACGAGGCGCACCGTTTCGCGGTGAGTTACCACCGGGAGATCCGCAACAAGCGCATTCAGGAGTCGCTGCTGGATGATATTCCAGGCATCGGTACGGTGCGCAAGAAGGTTCTGCTGGAGAAATTCGGCTCGGTCAGAGAGCTGCGGAAGGCGGCCCCGGAGGACATTGTGGCGCAAGTTCCCGGAATCGGTCAGGTTTTTGCTGAGAAAATAGTTGATTTCCTTCGCAGAAAAAGCTAGTGTAAAGAAATACGGATTTTGCGGTATTTTCATTTAATATACGGAGACTGTTGTATGAGAGTTCAAAATTTAACGCTTCCCGGCCTGTGCTGTGCCGCCGGGCTGCTGCTGTCTGCCGCCGGCTGTACGTCGGTCAAGGAACAATATCTTGACGGGGCCAGGCGCGGCAACCCAGAATATCAGGCCGCCGCCGGAGCCATGTATATCAACGGCGGTCCGGCCGAGATCAACTATGACGAAGCTTACAACTGGGCGAAATCCGGCTCCGCCGGAGGCAGCTTCATCGCCATGTACTACCTGGCGGAGATATATGAAAACGGTTACGGCAATGTCACTCCCGACCACCTGCGTGCCGCCCGCTACTATGACAGTGTGGTTGAAGAGATAAAGCGGAAAGCGGCGGAAGGCCACATCGGCGCGTCTTATGTGCTGGGCAGAATGTACCGTTTCGGCCAGGGCGTGCCGCAGGATAAAGCCGCCGCCATGAAGTGCTTCCGCCTGTGTTCCTCCGCTCTGTATGCTCCGGCGCTTAACCAGCTCGGGGAAATGACCATGGAAAGCAGCCCGGAGGAAGCCAAAAGACTTTTCTTCAGCGCCGCTGAAAAGAATTGTCCCGAAGCTGAATACAACCTGGCGGACATCTATTTCCAGGAGAAGAATCAGGTTGCGGGCGTAAAGTGGCTGAAGAAGGCGTCGGATAATCAATACCCGCCTGCTCAATACCGTCTGGCCGGAATCTTTGAGTCCGGTGACGGCGCCGCAAAGAACCTCGAAACCGCGCAGGAGCTGTATCTGAAAGCCGCGCAAAGCGGCTATGCTCCGGCCCTGTATAAAATGGCACTGATCTCCGGCAAAAATGACGAAGCCGCCGCCGGCTGGATGAAGAAAGCCGCCGAACGGTCGTATGTCCCGGCAATGAACAGCCTGGCGGAAGCGTGCTTGAAAGGTGTTGACGACGGCTCGGTCAAAGCGCTGATCCTCTACGAACTGGCCCGCAAAACCGGGGATGCCGCGGCGCTGGAAAAGATTGCTGAACTGGATAACAAAACCGGACTCTATCTATTTGTGAAATTCAGCTGGAATGACATCCGTAACGGCGAAAACTACATTTTGGCCAACTCGCCGGTGTACCGGATTATCGACGGTTACAAAGCCGGAATCACGGCCGGCAGCAAGACCGCCTTCCAGGATGAACTCGCCAGAAGCGCGTCCGCATTTTATCTGGATAACGCCTGGTATCAGATCTATAACAACAAGCTGCCGTTTGCCTGGGCGGGCGACATTTTCCGCACGGTGCTGGAAACGGAAAAAGGCAAGCCCGGATTCTGGTTCTGCTACGGCAGCTGCATCGGGCTGGCCGGACACGGCGAAGGCATCATGTACGCGGTGCAGATGCTGGGTGAAACGGCCAATGGCGTGACCAATCCCGAAGACAAGGCGCTGTTGCTTGATCTTGCCGTCTTGATGAAAGCCAATGCCCTAATTCTGATGAACAACGACGCCGAAGCTTATAATTTCCTCTTCACCAGCGGCAAACTGAAGAACTGCAAGTCCCGGTTTGTCATCAACTATGTTAACCTCTGGGCCCCGGCGCTGCTGAAGGACAAGAACAAGTTCGCGGTCGCCACGGGGATTGATCCGGCGGCGCTGAAGGAGTTCAGAATGCCGGAAAAACAGCTCTTCTATGACGCTCAGCTGGGCAAAGATACCGCCGGCGAGATCCTGGTGGAGGAGCCGGTTGTTGAAAAGCGCGCCAGACAAAAATAATAAAAGGTTGAAATAGTTCATAGTTTCATTTATACTCTGCACGGTTGAAAATTAAACTATAGATTGCGAAGATTTTGAGAATTGGTTCGTATTCTGAGAGGCTGCCGATACC
>CAIMFA010000742.1 GCA_903840185.1 uncultured Lentisphaeria bacterium
GGTATCGGCAGCCTCTCAGAATACGAACCAATTCTCAAAATCTCCGCAATCTAAAGTTGAATTTTCAGCCGTGCAGAGTATAAACTCAGGAAAAGCCTGGTTCAGGCGGGAATGGAAGGTGATTATGAACTTTTTGAATAATCTGATACTGTGGTTCATCCCGGTAGTTGTGCTGGCAGTTTTGCTGCTGATCTGGCGCGCCCGGGTAAGACGTTCGCAAATACTCAAATCATTGCTCGGCTGCAGATGGAATGATCCGGAGCATGTTCTAATCTCCCCTGCCCGCAGATCACTGCGGCTGTGGCTGTTCATTGGCGGGATTGTTCTGCTGATGGCGGCGGTGGCCAGGCCGTACTGGGGCTCGCAGCTGGTTCCATACGAAGCCAGGGGCCGGGATGTAATGGTTCTTTTTGACGTTTCCAAAAGCATGCTGTCCGAAGATATTCAGCCTTCCAGGCTTGAACATGCCAAATGGCTGCTGCGGCAGCTGGTCAACGATTCCAACGGCGACCGTTTCGGCCTGGTGGCATTTGCCGGCAACGCCTTTCTGGAATGCCCGATGACTACCGACAAAACCAGCTTTAATCAATACGTGGATGAGCTCAGCACTTCGAGCATTCCGCTGGGCGGCACCAATCTGCAACTGGCGCTGGAAACCGCAGTCAAGGCGTTCGACGCCGCGGAAAGCGCCAACCGGGCAATCGTCCTGATCACCGACGGCGACGAGCTCGACGGTGACAGTTCCCGTGTGCTGGACTCACTCAAAAACCAGAAAATACCGTTATTTATTGTCGGACTCGGCGATCCGGCCAATCCAGCGGTAATTCCTATCAAACGCGGCCCCGGGGAAACTCCGGCATTCATGCGTGACTCTTCCGGCAATCTGGTCAAAACCAAACTCAACGAACCGCAACTGGTCAAGCTGGCCAAAGAAACCGGCGGCATTTATGTTCGCAGCACCGTCACCGATCCCGGACTCGACCAGATCCGCCAGCGGATCAAAGACTTAGTTCCCAAAGACATGGATAAAGGCATCCGTACCAGGCCGATCGAAAGATTATATTATCCGCTGGCAGCGGCATTGGCGCTGCTGCTGGCCTGGTTCATTCTCTCAGAACGGGAAAATACGGCAATACGCACCCGCAAAGCACTGCTGCTGTTTCTGCTGCCGGGCTTGCTGGCTGCCGCCACAGGCGCAAAAGCCGCGGACAGCGATGCCGCCCCCGTAGCTGATACGGCACAGCCGGCCGCCGCCGCACTGCCGGCCGATAACACAGACGAAACGTCTCCCGCTGTTCAGGATAAAAAATCCGCTAAGGACAAGCCGGCAGTATTGCCCGGCGCGGTCAAGACTTATAATGAAGGGCATGACCTGCAGTTGAAAAAAGATGAGAGTGCCGCCAAACTGTATGAACAGGCGATTAATCTGGCGGAAAATAATCCGGCAGTACGGGCGCGGGCTTATCAGAATCTCGGGGTGATCGAGCACAATAAAGCCCGTCAGGAAATGCTGCAGAGCGTTGAGCAGGTGAAGGGACAAAATTTGGACGGAGCGCTGGAAAAACTCTCCGGCTCAGAAAAAATACTGGATAAAGCGGAAGAAATGTATGTGAAATCCATGAGCATAAAAATAGCTCAGCCGGATGCCGGAAAATCCGCCAGGGCTAAAACCCCTGAAGCCCCAAAAGCCGCTGATGATCAGAAAATTGCTGAAGCTGGAAATATCCAGCTGGAGCAGAATCGCGCGGAAGTCGCCATTGACCAGCAGAAACTTTTATTCGACCGTGATATGATCGCCGCATTGCGCAAAAAAATTGAAGAGCTTAAAAAGAAGCAGGAAGAAGCGCGCAAGAAAACTGAAGAAGCCAGAAAACAGCAGCAACAGCAGAAGCAGGATAAAAAACAGCAGAATAAA
>CAIMFA010000743.1 GCA_903840185.1 uncultured Lentisphaeria bacterium
ACGTGATCCAACGGCGAGGCGTTGGTCGCCAATGGCGAAATGCATAAAGACGGTCTGCCGGGACGGCTGACCCTACCCATGAATCCCGGGATCCCCCTTCATGCTTTTCATCTGTGTCCATCTGTGTCCATCTGTGGATAAATAATTCTCCATTTTTCGTGGTTTTCGTGGTTTTCGTGTATTCTTTGGTTGCGGCTATGCCGCGCTAAGCACTTCATGGTGAAAATGTATTTGTTCCTTTTCGTGTTTCTTGTGTGTTTTGTGGATAAAACCTAAAGCCGGTCCGACGACCGGCGCTCCCAGGTTTAACTTCATTCCCTTCATGCACTTCATGGTGAAGCGCATTTGTCTTTTTTAAGAGTTATTCCTCTTCGTGATGCTGTCTTTCCGCCTGATACTTGGTAATGATATCATTGGCCACATTGGCGGGGACCTGCTCGTAACGGCTGAATTCCATTTCGAACAGTCCGCGTCCCTGGGTCATGCTGCGGAGTTCGGTGGCGTATTTGGACATTTCCGCCAGCGGAATCTCGGCATTTACCACTTCCATTCCGGCATCGGCTTCCATGCCCAGGATGCGTCCGCGTTTATGATTGAGGTCGCCGGTGATGTCGCCCATGTAATGGTCGGGAATGGATATCCGCACTTTCATGAGGGGTTCCAGCAGTACCGGGCGGGCTTTCGCCATGGCGTCGCGGAAGGCCATGCGGGCGGCGATCTTGAACGCCATTTCGGAGGAGTCCACCGCATGGAATTTGCCGTCATATACCGATACCTTGATTTTTTCGACGACGCAGCCGGCCAGCGGCCCGACCGTCATGGCCTCGTGAACCCCTTTTTCGACAGCCGGAATGAAGTTTCTCGGAATCGCGCCGCCGACCACGTCATTGACGAATTCGTAACCGGCGTCGTTGAATGACATGCGCAGGGCGACTTCGCCGAACTGGCCGTGTCCGCCGGACTGCTTTTTATGCCGGTAGTGGCCTTCGCCTGCGGCGGTGATGGTTTCACGGTAAGGGATCTTCGGCGTGGACAGATGGACTTCCACCTTATAAACGTCTTTCAGTTTCTTGACGATATTGCCGAGATGCTGGTCGCCCATGCCGGTCAGCAGGGATTCATGCGTTTCATCATGGCGTTTATAAGTCACGGTCGGGTCGGTTTCGGCGATCTTATGCAGGCCGGAGGCGATCTTGTCTTCTTCACCGCTCTTCACTGCGGAAATGGCATAGGACATGACCGGGTTGGGGAAGACGATTTTCGGCAGCGTTTTGACTCCCGGAGCCGTCGCCAGCGTATTGGAGATATGGCAGTCTTTGAGTTTGGCCACCGCCACGATGCAGCCCGGCCCGGCGTCGTTAATCGCCTTCTGCTCTTTGCCGTTCATGATCAGCAGCTGCCCGAAGCGCTCTTTGCCGTCTCTGGACACATTAAGGACATCTTTTTCAGCGGTGAATACGCCGGAGAGCACCCTGAAGAAAGTAAGCTGTCCGATAAACGGGTCAATAATCGTTTTGAAGACCAGGCCGATACCGGTGCCGGAATCGCTGACCGGGATTTTGCCGCCGTCGGCGAAAACGACTTCTCTGGATGCGGCGTCCGGGAACAGATTGACAATGCTGTCCATCAGTTCGTTGATGCCGATGTCTTTGGCCGTGCTGCCGGCAAAGACCGGGACCAGGCTGCCGCTCTTGATCGCGGCCTTCAGTCCTGAAGCGATTTCGTCATCGGTAAGGGTGCCGCCGTCCAGATATTTCTCCATCAGTTTTTCATCGGATTCGGCGATGGTGTCCATCAGCGCTTCGCGGTATGCGGCGGCTTCATCTGCCAGTTCGGCGGGAATATCAGTGTCTCTGAGGACGTTTATCACTTTCTTGAATCCGGTTTCGGTTCCGACCGGGAGTGTCAGCGGCACGCAGACGGTCTTGCCGTAGGCTTCTTGGAGTTGCGCCAGGGCGCGGTTGAAATCGGCGCGTTCACGGTCGATCCGGTTGATGATCACGAAACGCGGCAGATTAAGCTCTTCGGCCATCTTCCACGCCTTGGCGCAGCCGACTTCGAGTCCGCCGACCGCGTCAACGACGATCAGCACGCTGTTGCTGGCATGCAATGCGGCGGTAGTCTCGCCAATATATTCACCATATCCGGGGGTATCAATAAAAAACAGATGATTGCCTTTCCATTCGCAATTCAGCGGGGTCGCGTAAATACTGCACCGCTTTTCCTGTTCATCCGCGGTGTAATCGGAGACGCTGGTCTTCTGATCAACGCTGCCGCAGCGTTCAACGGCTTTGGCTTTAAACAGCATGAGGTCGCACAGGGAGGTTTTTCCGCCGCCGGAGTGGCCGGCAACAGCGAAGGTTTTGATTTCAACCGATTTTTTCATGATATACCCCTTTCAGTTTGTTAAAAATCTCAAAATTCAGTGAAATTTCCATTCCTGGAACAACATAACAATCTATACGGGAGACTATGGATAGAAATATACGCAGAATATATGCATAATTCAAAAGCACTCTAATAATTTTTATTGCTATATTTTAAAACGATGCTATTATTCACTGTTTGCAATAAAAGATTAACGGTGCATTTTAAGAAGTTTCAAATTCTTAGCAGCTTCAAACTTCCGCTGCTGCCGGAATTTATACAGCAGCCGGATTTGTTAAGGGGTTTTGATGAAAATCGGATTTAAGAAGAAAGCCAAGGCCGCGGACAGCCAGGAGCCGGTGCTTTACGTCGCGGGCGAGACCCACGTCGGGCTTATTCGCGAAGTCAACGAAGACAGCTTCTGTTATATTTCTTACCCGGAAGCGCCGAACTCGCTGGCGGTAGTCGCCGACGGGATCGGCGGCCACCAGAGCGGCGACGTCGCCAGTCACATCTGCTGCGAGCACTTCATCAGCGCCTGGAAGAAAAGCGATGCCGGAAACTTCTCCGCCGATTTCATGGCCGGGCATTTCATGACTAAAACCATCACCGAAGCCAATACCCTGATTTATGACGAAAACTGCCGCCGTCAACTGCCTCAGCCGATGGGCACCACGATTGTGGCGGCGATATGCACTCCGCAATCGATCATCGTCGCGCATTCCGGCGACAGCCGCCTGTATATCCTGAGAAACGGCCTGCTGCAGCGGCTTACCGAAGATCACAGTTATGTGGCGGAACTGGTGCGCCGGAAAATCATCACTGAAAATGAAGCGGCCGGACATCCGTTCTCCCATATCATTTCCAGGTCACTGGGACCGGCGGCGGAAGTTGAACCCGAAGTAAATATTTTTCCGCGTCTGCCGACAGACCGGTTCATCCTCTGCTCTGACGGTTTGACCACCCATCTGTCGGAAAAAAGAATTGAAGAGATCCTGGTGAGCAGCAAAACCCCGCGTGAATCGCTTGATATGTTTATGAAAGACACGCTGATTTCCGGCGGCGAAGACAATGTGACCGTAATTGCCATATTCAGTTCGCTGGGAGCGATGAATTAATTACCGCGCCGCCGGCAAATCCAGAGATAAATATTCAACACCCAATATCCAACACTCAATTTCCAATTTCCAAGTTTAAAACATGACAGCCGGTAAATACTTTATTTGAAGTTCCAAGTAAGGGAATAGATAGCGTTTTTCTGACAGAATCTATGCTCTGGAATAGATTTTGTCTTTCCTTGGTCTGCTGGATATTGGATATTCGCCTTTATCCTTGAAATTTAGATAAAGCGTCACAGTTTCAGGTCATCTAGGGCTGTCCATGCGTCACTGCCGGTTTTTTCCTCGTGACATTTGCACTTCTTTTTATTCAAATCAATGCCGCAGTGCGGACAAAGGCCTTTACAGCTTTCGCTGCACAGATAATTAATCGGAATGCTGATCAGCATTTCCTCCCGGATATCCTCGGTAATGTCCAGTTCCGGCTCCGTCACTTCTTCATAATAGCGGCAGATGGAGGAATTTTCGACCGTCTGGTCAAATTCTTTTACACAGCGTCCGCAAACGCAATGAATGACCGTTTTTACCGAACCGGCCACCAGAACGCCGCGATTCACCAGCGACGCGTGCAGCTGGTATGAAACTTTGCCTTTGGCCTGCATCAGTTCAGTATCTTCAATTTCCAGCAATGCGGCGCTTTCCGTTCCGGCAATATCCAGTTCCTGGCGTTCCAGCTGCAATACATTGATTTTAATCATAGCATACCTGCTTCAATTTTCTTTTTCATCGCCATCACTACCGGCGCGGGCACATACTGGGCGAAATCCCCGTTAAAACGGGCGACTTCCTTCGCCATGCGCGAGCTGACGAATGAGTTTTGAGGAGTCGGCATCATAAAGATAGTTTCGCATTCCTCTTTCAAGCTGCGGTTCATCAATGCCATCTGCAGTTCATATTCAAAATCGGAGAACGCGCGCAAACCGCGCAGCACGGCGTTCGCCTGAAATCTGGTCAGGGCGTCAACCAGCAGGCCGTTGAAAGAGACCACTCTGGCGTTGGGCAGCCCGCTGCAGCATTTTTCCAGCAGCGCAATCCGCTCTTCCGTCGTAAATAACGGGTTTTTATCAATATTGACGGCGACACCGACAATTACGCGGTCAAATAAACGACAGGCCCTTTCTATCAGGTCGAGATGCCCGTTCGTCACCGGATCGAAACTGCCGGGATAAAGCACGGTCTTAATTAAATTATCTTTCATGGTAAATGATCTTTCCAGATTTTGTTGTTTAACACAGATGCAAATTGCTTTTTGCCGAATTAAACCGGTTTTTTACACTGTTTTTCGTTTTTTTTACCCAAAAACAGGGTACATGGATGAATAACAGTTGATTTTTCTATACGGAAATATAATTTTCTTTTTGCCAAAATCAAAGTCTTTTTACTTTATAAAATGGTTTGAGCGGAAAAATTGAGAGGTATCTGGCAAGGAATGAGTATTACGGAACAAAACAAAACGATAATTGATGTGCCGTCACTGGATGCTTTGACGGAGCACGGCGTCACGGATGCCTGTCTGGCGATAGGGGTTTTTGACGGCGTCCACACGGGACATCAGCTGTTGATAAAGAACCTGCTGGCAATGAGTCACAAACATCATTGCACGCCGGCGGCGCTGACTTTTTTCCCGCATCCGCGTGAAGTCATAAACCCGGAGAACCCGCCGCCGCTGCTGGTGCCGCCGTTTAAAAAGGTTGAACTGCTGCATCAATACGGCATAAAAGCGGTGGTGACGATTCCCTTTTCCCGGGAATTCGCGGCCCAGTCCCCTGAGGAATTTATCAAAAACTGCCTGCATTCGTCCGGCGTCAAAATCCGCGGGATCTGCGTCGGCAGCAAATGGCGTTTCGGCGCCGGCGGCTCGGGCGACAGTTCGGTACTGCACAATTTTGCCGATAACGGGCACTTCGATTTTAAAGCGGTGGATGAACTCGTCATCGGCGATTCGATTGTCAGCAGCACCGCCATCCGCCGGGCGATCTCTTCCGGACTGCTTGACAAAGCCGGAGAAATGCTCGGCCGCCCGTACAGTCTTTGCGGTATCGTGGAAAAAGGGTACCATGTGGCGGGGCCGGAACTGGCGCATCCGACCGCTAATCTAAAAATCACCTTCGGCGTGCTGCCGCCTGACGGCGTATATGCCGCCTCCGCCATTGTGGGCGGCAAACATTATCCGGCGGCGGTCAATATCGGGATTTCCCCGACCTACAACCGGCCGGAAGACAAAAGTAAACGCTTTGAAGTGCATATTATCGGCTTTGACCACGATCTTTACGGCACGTCCATCGAAGTTGAACTGCTCCAGTATTTGAGAGAGGAAAGGTGCTTCCAAAATTCCAGTCTGCTCAAAAACCAGATTATTAAAGATATAGAAGATATTAAACAGATCATTACTAATTATAAACATAAATAACTACCGGAGGGTACTTAGATGAACGACAAAAAAACTTATTCAATCGTGGAACTGGCGGAAATGCTCAATGTCCCGCGCACTACTTTAAACGACTGGCTGACCCGTTTTTACCAGTATATCGAATGCGAAACCCGCGGCAAAAGAAGAGTTTACTTCGACACTTCGCTTGAAGTGCTGAAGGAAATCTCCGAACTCCGCAATTCCGGCATGGCGTCAGCCGATATTGAAACCGAGCTGGCCAAGCGCCATCCGGTCCATGCGGAAATCGCGCCGCCCCAGCCGGAAGAGCCGGAAGGCGTCGAACCCGCTGCTCAGCCGGCCGCGGAATCACAGGAAATGATGCCTCCGGTGGTCCGGCAGCAGGCCGAAGAAATCGGCAGAATGCTCGGCAAGGAGCTCAAGAATATCGCCGACCGGCTTGAATCATCCAGGGACATGAGCAAAACATTCGCCCGCAGAACCATGCGCTGGTACATCCTGGCGCTGGTGCTGATCGTCGGCATGGGCGCGACCGCGATTGTCGTTACCATCAAAGCTGGCGAACTGCTCAGGCGGCAGGACTCGAAGATCAACGGCAACAGCAGCATCCTCAGCAAGATCGACCGGCAGAATGATTCCATCACCAAGGAACTGCAGCAGCGCGACCAGCTCATTGCCAAACAGAACCAGGATTTGCAGCGCATGAGCATTCTCCTGGATAAAAACAGCAGTGACTATCAGAAGAATATTGAAAAACTGCAGCAGGAACTTGGCAAACAGCGCGAAGACTTCAAAGCGATGATTGACAAAGCCTCCCAGAGCGCCGATACTAAGACTTCCGCCGAACTTGCCGCTATAAAAGATTATTTTGCCAAGGAAAAGCTGGAATATGTCACCAAACTGGAAGCTGTCGGCAAAGAGAACGCCGAACGCGCCAGTCAGATTGAACAGCTCAAGGGCGATATGCAGAAACAGTCGGAAGAGTATAAAGCCGCGCTGGCCAGAAACGAGAAAAAGGTCATTGATTCCAAAGACAGTATCATCAACAAGCTGAAAGAGGAATTCAATCAGAAGCGTCAGGAATATGCCAAAAAACTGCAGCAGCTGACCCGCGAAACTGAAGAAAAAAGCAAAGAGATAGAAAACCTGACCAAACATTCAGCCGAGCAGAACGACCTAATCAACCAGATGAAGGCTAAACAGCCGGAACCGTCAGCAACACCGGCTGAAAAACCGGCAGCTCAGTAACCGTATTTGCGCCGGGAATAAAACGGCGCAACGTTTAATTATTACTTAAAAGCTATCTCGCACTAAGGCAAAAAGCCGCAAAGAAATACACGGGCGGAAGCATGACGGCGGCATGAAGAAAATACATGCAGTCATACCATGATTCTGGTTTCCTCTTCGAGTCTTTGTGTCTTCGTGCGAGAATATGATGGATTATGAACCTTCTGTTTTTGTCTGTGAGACCTCGCCGGCTCTGTCGCGGGATAGTTTATTGGAGCGGCCGGTAGTCGCCGGGCCGGCGCTTGATTTCAGTCCGGAAAGCCCGGTAATAATTGCTTACGGAGCTGAAACCGCAGGCAGGGGCTATTTTGTCCAGCGGTAATTCATTCCGGCGCAGCAGTTCGATGGCATGCCGGCAGCGCAGGCGGTTGAGGTATTCGGTGAACGTACTGCCGGTCACCCGGCGGAATACGGTCAAAAAATGACTGCGGCTCATGCCGGCGATTCGTGCCGCTGTTTCCACGGTTATTGAGCGTGTGTAGTTTTCGCCTAAATAAAGACAGGCGTGCCGGATGCGTTCGTCGGCATTAAGCCGCGGCAGATCCAGCTTGCCGATTCGTTCCAGATTGCAGTCGCGCAGAATGAGCAGCAGCATCTGGAGGGTCAGGATACGCCAGGCCAGTGTCGTGCCGTAGCCGCCCCGCCTGAATTCTTCCAGAAATCTGGAGAAGATCTCTGCCATGGCAGCGCGCCCGGAGCTGCTTAACGGCACCAGGTACTGCCCTTTTGCCGCTCTGCCGCTCAACCAGTCCAGAATTGCCGCCGCTTCGTTTTCATTTGTCGCCCGCGGCAAAACGGTTTCCACTCCCACATACAGCACGCCGCCATGGCAGTCGCCGTTGCCGATATGTTCATGTCCCGAGGGAAAACAATACAGATCGTGCTTTCGCATCGGCCGCCGTTCCGCCCCGGTCAATTGTTCCCCGCCTTCTTCGTAATTGAAGAAAAATTCATGAAACTCATGCCGGTGCTGCTCCGGACATTCCTGACGTTTCATCAGAATGTCAAAATATATGATTCCGTTCATCATGGACGCCGCCTTTCCTTCGCTGAATAATTAACTTAACCACAGAGGCACAAAGGCACAGAGAAATCCTTTTCTTATCATGTCTGTCCCTGTATACAAATTCCTATACGATTGAATTAATAGAATCGAATAGAATCGTCAAATATAAGACAATAATGTAATTAACGGATTATTATAAAATAGCATTGTTTCCGCAAAAATCTGCGGATATAATAAACTATGGATGCAGTATTTAAAACAATATGATAATTAAAATTAAGGAGTTTTGTAATATGCATGGCGGCAAATTCACTGCGGTACTGGCCGGCTGCGGCAGTATCTCCAAAACCTGGCTCGATGCCGTAAAAACTTTCGATGATCTGACAATAGTCGGCCTTGCCGACCTGAATCCGGCCGCCGCTGAAGCGCGGAAACAGGAATTTGCGTTACCGGCGGCGGTTTCGGCATCGCTGGAGGAATTGCTGGAAAATAACCGTCCGGATGTGGTTTTCGACTGCACTGTTCCCGACGCCCATTGCGCCACCACGCTGACCGCCTTGCGTTATGGATGTCACGTGCTGGGAGAAAAACCCATGGCGCCGGGAATGAAAGAGGCCGGGATGATGGTTGCGGCAGCGGCAGCGGCCGGCAAAATCTACGCCGTCGTCCAGAATCGGCGCTACCTTGACAGTATTGTCAATTTTCGCGATCTGCTGCGGAGCGGGGAACTCGGCAGTCTCAACACTTTGAACGCCGACTTCTACCTGGCTCCCCGTTTCGGCGGTTTCCGTGAAGATATGGACCACGTTCTGCTGCTGGATATGGCCATTCACTCATTTGACCAGGCCCGTTTCATCAGCGGGGCGGATCCCGTAACGGTTTACTGCCATGAGTTCAATCCGGCGGGGTCGTGGTACCGGCATGGCGCCGCGGCAATGGCAATCTTCACTATGTCCGACGGCAGCGTATTTAATTATCGCGGCAGCTGGTGTGCGCCCGGCCTGCCCACGTCCTGGCAGTGCGACTGGCGCGCCTGCTGTTCCACCGGAACGGCACGGTGGGACGGCCAGGACGAGCTGCAAGCGGAGAAAGTCAACGGCAATGACGGCTTTTTTCATCCGGTTGCAAAGGTGTCTGTGCCGGGAAATAAGCTCCTGCACACCGGACATGCCGGGGTTATCCGCGAATTTCTCGACTGCCTGAAACAAGGACGTCAACCGCAAACCGTCTGTACCGATAATTTAAAAAGTCTGGCCATGGTTCATGCCGCCATCGCCTCCGCCGGGCAGCACGCCGTCGTCAATCTGGAATTTTAAATTCAGGCGGCTTTGGCCGCAACCTGACTAGGGAATTCAGGAGTCCAGGAGTCAGAATGGGACAGGGGAGGAAGTTAGGAGTTAGGAGTTAGAATAAGGCAGAAGACAGAAAAAACTGAATATCCAATATCCCGTCCCGCAGAGCGGGATCCCGCAAGGCGGGAAATATCCAACAGACGAAGGAAAAACAGGCGGACAGGGATAAAGCTGAATAACCAATCTTTCGTCCCGCGGCACGGGATCCCGCAGTCGCGGGACCAGTCGGAAGATTGGAGAATTGCGGGAGTTCCTGGTATTTAAATAACTTTAGCACTTTAGAATTTTAGCACTTTAGAACTGTTCATGGGGTCAATTATAAAAACGTTGAAAGACATAGAAGTTTAAACAAGGATAGCAGGGAGTTATAACAATGGAAAACGATATCAAAATCGGGACTATGGTCAGCACCAAAGACATGGCCGGCTATATCCGGCAGATTCTGCCTTACGGGTTCGAAAGCTTTTCTTTGAGTTTCTGGAAGACACTGGGAGATGCTGATCTGGAAAAAACTGCGGTTCAGGTAAATGAAGTCTTGTCCGGGAGCGGAGCGGTCATCAGTTCGCTCAGTGTTTTCGGCAACCTGCTGGAGTCGGATGAAGAAGCCGAAACGGCACGGGAAAGTTTCCGTCAGGCGATTGCCGCCGCGCCGGCATTCGGAGCAGGGGCGGTAACTGGATTCACCGGACGGGTCCGGGGCAAATCCATTCCCGAAAATATTGACCGTTTCCGCGATGTCTGGTCGCCGATGGCCGAATACGCCGCCAGCCTCAATGTCAAAATCGCCTGGGAGAACTGTTCAATGGGCGGCTGCTGGACTTCCGGAGACTGGAATATAGCCCATAACCCTGACGCCTGGGAGTTGATGTTTGATGCTCTGCCGGCTGAAAACTGCGGTCTCCAGTGGGAACCGTGTCATCAGCTGGTGCAGCTGATTGACCCGCTGCCGCAGATTCGCGAATGGGGCAAAAAGATGTTCCTGCTTCACGGCAAAGATGCTACCGTCCGTCATGATATCATCCGGCGTCACGGCATAAACGGACGCGAGCCGTTTGTCTGGCATCGCACTCCAGGTTTCGGCGACACCAACTGGTCAGACCTGATTACTGAACTTCGCCTGGCCGGTTTCAAGGGCTCTATTGATATTGAAGGCTGGCATGACCCGGTCTATCGCGGCGATCTGGAAATGACCGGACAAGTTCATGCGCTGAATTATCTTAAACGCTGTCGGGGAGGAGATCCTGTTCCCAACCCGCTTTGATTTCACGCATAAAATAAAACGGCGCAGTTTACCGCTGCGCCGTTTTTGTATTATAAGGTTTGACTTGTTATCTGTATACCGGAACCGCGTCCCTGAGCCAGAAATTGTTATACTTGATATCCTGGGCATGCCCGTCAGCTCTTACTGAGTTACATGTTTTCGCATCAATTCCGTGGGTCAGGATGCCCAGCGCGCCGGCATTGCCGTCCGCGGGAAGATCGTAGTTGACGATGGTATCCGGCGTCACAATATTATCGGCCCAGTTGCCCATGTACCATGTAAAGGCGAACGGATATTTCTGGAACGCGCCGTCGGCAGAACCGCCGTTGGCGGTCTGCTGTTTGCCGTCGGCAACCGTCAGCACGTTGGTCGGACTCTTTATTCTGTTTAAGCGCAAGGCCGGAAAGTTGCTGGCATCCGGAACAGTCACCCTGAAATTGCCCATGCCGGTTATATAAGGATTTATTGAGTAAGTCAGTCCGCCGGCGGTGTTTCCGGCTGAAATCTCCTGACGGGAGGCCAGCGGGCAGATAAGCGGAGTGTTTTTCCTGCCTCTCATGTCACGGTTAAGGTAAGGGGCCAGAAAACCGTTCCAGCTGTAAGTGGCGGCGACGCCGTTGACAATTCCCGGCTGACGAGGCGGCAGATAATTATTATAATCATCCGCATACATCTGGAGAAAAAGCCCGACCTGTTTCAGGTTGCTTCTGCAGGCGTTGACTTTGGCTGTCCTTCTGGCTTTATTCAAAGACGGCAGCAGCATTGAGGCCAAAATCGCGATGATCGCGATCACCACGAGGAGTTCAATGAGCGTAAAATTTTTTCGAATTTTCATTTCTATTATTCCTTCCTTTTTAAATTACTGCATCAACTTCGCTATTTATAGTTTAATTCATTTATTGAATAAAGTCAACAATAAAATAAATAATTTTAGTAAAAAAGATTGCTTTTTAGCCAAATAAGCAGTATTATTATATTCATAAAGTGAATAAAATAATGGAAATAATAACTTGCGGTTCGATAACTTAAGCTCAATGGAGAATAACGCAGTGCTATTAAAGAAACATAATCTGGTAAAATCAATGATAATGGCGGCCATGCTGGCTGCGCCGTTATCCGGGATTTCAGCAGACGGGGTGGAAAGCACCGATGCCGTGACTGCACAGGTCACACCGCAAATGCAGGAGCGGGCTGCCAGTCTCAGCCGGATACTTAATTTCAAGGCGGAATATCGCCGCGGTGTATTTATGTATGACCGCACGCTGTCAGTGTATGAAAAAAATCCTGAAAAACTGGCCGCCAGATGTAAAATTCTCGGACTTACGGATATTTATTACAGTTTCAGCGACAAGCATGCCGCCGACAAAAAATACAGCGGCCGCGCGGCAGTTTTCACTGCGCTATTCCATAAATACGGGCTTAAAGTGCATGCGCTTAAATATGATGGCGCGGAAGCTTTTGCCTCCGACTCTTATGTCAAAAAATCCGCCGGCACTGTTCTTGACTATAATCAGTCCGTAAAACCGGAATCGCGTTTTGACGCGGTTATTGCCGATCTCGAACCGCACATCTTGAAAAAAGGCCGCTCTTTCGTCCCGGTGAATCTGGAGCATTACTGGAACAACGATGGCTACGGTCCGGGTAAAAGCAACGACCGTCTGGTAAAACAGGCATTGTCCATCCTGGCCCTGACAAAGCAGGAGTTAAACGGACTGGAAATTGCCGAAGCGCTCGGTTTCTTCTTTGAATCGCGGTATCTTAAAGGAGAGCTGCCCAGCGCCTCCATTAATAATTTTCTCGGACCATGTGCTTTTGTCACGCTGATGGCGTATGCCAATAAGCCGGAAAAAATATTCCGGATGTCGGAATCCCAGTTGAAAAACAGCCCCCGTCCCGGCAGTGTGGCAGTTTGTTTGAAGACCAGCGTCGGCACCCTTAATGACGATGGTATTGAAAGTTCGCTGCAGCCGCAGGGCTGGGACAAGCTGATTGAAGCCGCGGACTATGTGACAAAAGAAGCAGGAAAGTATCCGGCATTTCGCGGGATTGACTTTTTTGAATATGCCGGACTGGAAAAAATGTGGGAAAATAAATAATCAAAGGAGCGCCGATGACGATTCAAACTAAAACTGTTATCTTGCTGGTATTGTTAATGACGGGTTTGAGCAATATGGGCATTGCCGGCGGCAAGTGTGCAATCCTGCTGCCGGAAAACCGGCCGGGACAGGAAGTTCCCGCCAAAATCTATGAACAGGCCGCGGCATTTAAGAACTTTCTGCAGGGCAATAAGCTTGATACTGATTTAATCACTGACGCGATGCTTGATTCAGGCAATACTGATTTCAGCAGATACCAGATTGTATTTATCTGGAATCTCTTTCCATGGAATGACGCCATGTGGGGCAAGGCGGAAAAGTATGTCCGGAACGGCGGGATTTTATTCTGGCAGGGCAATGTGCTCAGAGGCGCAAGACTTACGGATGAATATCTGAATAAACTCCAGGCGCTGACCGGGGTGAAATTCGGAGAATATCAGAACGATCCGCTGGTGGGCAAAGGAGTAATCAATCGTTTTATGTGGATCAGATCCATGAACCCTTCAACCCGGCTGCCCGCGCAGCTCTGGCAGGGAGAAGAACCGGAAATGTTCGCGTCTTTCTCCGGTGAAGCCTTTAAACTGGAGGCGGTTGACGGCGGAGTCGCTGTCGCGGAGTGGATTCAGCGCGACCGTAAAACTTGTGACGGTACCGCGGCGGTGGTAAAATGCTATCCGGGAAACGGCAGGACAGTATTTCTTTCCTCATATTCATTCATCATGGCCGGACTTAAATCCGAAGAGCTGCCGGTGCAGCACAGCAGAAAAATGCTTAAAGCATATCTGGGATTCCTGAACGCCGCGCCAGCCGCAGCTCCCGCTGCCGCTCCGGCGGCTAAAGCCAGACAGGAGCCGGTCAATATGCGCGAAATCACCCCTGACTATTCCTGCCCCCGCGCAATGTGGATATGGAATATTGACTTCGGGCTTGACGATAAAGAATCAGACCTGCTTATCAAGTTCTGCGGCCTGAGAAAAATCAATGTCCTCTATTTCTACACCGGCAGGGCGGCAATGTTCACGGAGGAACCGAGTCTGCAAAAATTGAAAACATTCATGCGCAAAGCCCACGCCGCGGGCATAAAAGTCCAGGGGCTGGACGGCTGGAATGACGCGTTCCTGCCGGAAAAACAACCCGGATTCCTGGCGGCAATACAGCGGATTCTCGATTATAATAAACAGGTTGCGGAAGAGGAACGGTTTGACGGCTTCCAGTCCGACGTGGAGCCGGTAACCTTTAAAGGTTATCATCAATCTCCGGAAAATAAAAAGCGGATTGATCTCCAGTTCATCGAACTGCACGCTAAAGGGCGGGACCTGATAACGCAGAGCGGATTGAAGAATTTTGAATACGGCCTGGCAATCCTGGAATCCCATGACAAGGACAAACCGGAAACATACACCACCTGGAATGGCAGGACCGGGAACGTCGCGGAACATGCAATTGACATTTTTGATTATTTCGCCATCATGTCCTATCATGATCTGGCCAGGGTAACGATAAAATCAGCGCAGTATAACATTGATCTGGCGGCTTCTAAAGGCAAAAAAGCTCTGGTTGGAGCGGAGACGCTGGACTTCTTTACCAAATACCAGGGTTCAAGAGAAATCACTTTTTACGAAGAAGGCGTTGACGAAATGGAAAAAGAGCTGAAGAAGGTCTACAACCATTTCAAGGATAACAACGGGTTCGGCGGTTTCGCCATACATCATTATGATTCATACCGCACGCTTCCAGATAAGCCGCGCCGGATCGCTTCAATCGCCGCGCCGGAACTTAAAGCGGAAAAGCTAGAAAATCCGGAAGTTGGAAAAATAGTCTGGCAGAAAAAATACCCGCTGCTGATGAACCGGCGCGAACAGGTGATTCATTCCGGGAAAGACTGGAAAGGTCCGCAGGATCTCAGCGCGGCAGTCTGGTTCGGTTATACTCCGGACGCGCTGTATTTGCGGGCGGAAATCAAGGACGATGTTATCCTGACGCAGGAGACCGGCAGAGATATGTGGAAGCGCGACCATGTCGAACTGTGGATCAATAATCCCGGCGAAGAGGATTCTTTTCAGGCTGGAATGACTCCGGCGGAATTCGACAAACCGCTTAATAATGCTTATGTCTGGCTCCCCGCAAGCCTGCCGGAAGAGGAACGGGCAAAGCTGGCAGCGCAGATAACGTACAAATTTGAAAAAAACGGCGACGGCTATATCTTAGAATGTAAAGTGCCTTATAGCGCTTTCGGCACCGGTTTTGATGCTGTCGTCAAAAACGGCTTGAACGTATTATTTGAGGTCGGCGACTCCGACAATCTGAATGACGCCCCGAAAACGCAGATATCCAATGCGCCTGGGAAAAGCCGCGGAAAAGCCGGAACCTATTCAAAACTGGTTTTGACAAAAGAATAATTATGAAAAAAGATAAACAATTACTTAATGCCGAGAGCATTATCGACTGCATCGCCGGAAACGGCACAGTCACGCAGATTCAGGTGGAAAAACAAATCCACTTGAAACGCACTTCCGTTTTCAATATTTTTGAGGAGCTGAAAAATGCCGGGCTGATTGTTTCGCCATCCTCCTCCATGGCGGTTCAAAAGGGGCGCCCGCGGTCATTATGGACGCTCAACCCGCAAGTCGCGGCTTTTATGATGATCTATATTAACAGCAAGCATAATTACTTTGTGCTGACCGATTTTAACGGAAACCAGATTTTCAGCGAAACCGGGCCGTTCTCTGAAAACATTGACAGCGCCATCGCCTGTATTGCTGAAAAATACCGCGAGTGGCACGCTAAATACAAAATCGCCGGGATCATGATTGCCATTTCCGCTAAAACCGATTTTGAACGCGGTGAAATTATCGCTTCCTCCATCTGGAAATTAAAGGGTTTTCCGCTTAAAGAAAAACTTCTGGAAGTACTCGGCATTGATGATGAGGATCAGCTGCTGCTGGTGGAAAATAACGCCAGACTGGGCGCATGGGGCGAGTTTTGTTTCGGCTCCAGCATCGGCACCCGCAATCTGCTCACCCTGCACATCTATCAGGGACGGCGGAACGGCAGAAATATTTTCATCGGCCTGGGTAGCGGCATTATTTTTGACGGACAACTGTTCCGGGGATTTCGCGGCGGCGCCGGCGAACTCGACCGCTCCTGCTATGACTGGTTTGATAAAATATATGAAAAAGACAAATTCCCGACCGCGCTGAACGAACTCGATCAGACTTCACTCAAATTTTTCGCGGAAAAACTCGGCGAAGGTTTCGCGCATATGGTCAACTATCTGGCTCCGCAGCGGATGGTGGTGGTATTCGATCATGAAAATGTTTCGATGGAATTCATTCAAATCCTGCGTCAGTCGGTAAAAAAGAATCTGATCATTCCGGAAGCCGATTTCTTCCCGATAGAAATTTCCACCGAAGGCGTGAATTTTGTTCTGAAGGGCGGCACCGCGTTACTGCGCCAGATTTATTTCAACCGCAGCGAGCCGCTGTCCAGATTGCTCTGCCAGGCGCTTCAATCCTCAAAATAACCGCGCCATCAACTGGACGTTGCGGGTAAAACCGAATATCCTGTCCCGCCTTGCTGGATCCCGCAAGGCGGTAGAATATCCAATATCCAACACGGAATATCCAATGTCCAAGTAGAGATCTCAATATCCAATATCCAACAAGGAATATCCAATGTCCAAGTTTAAAGCGGAACAGCCGGTAAATTCAATATCCAATATCCAAGTTGAATACATTAGTAAAATAAAAATCCGCGATGAAGTTTTCACCGCGGATTTTTAATTGGCCGGAGATTGTTATTTCTTCTTTTTGCTGAAGATCGAGTCCCAGTTTTCCCGGTACTTCTTCTCATCTCCGGGCCTTCTTTTACTGCCTTTGCCAGCCATTTATCAGCCCTCTCAATTAAAAT
>CAIMFA010000744.1 GCA_903840185.1 uncultured Lentisphaeria bacterium
ATTTCTTTCATGCCAGATTTGACACTACCCTCCTCGTGGTGATCGCTATCATCGCAATTTTGGCCTCAATGCTGCTACCCGCGCTGAACAAAGCCAGAGACAAGGCGAAAGCAGCTAAATGCATCTCCAACCAGAAACAATGCGGACAGGGACTGGCTTTTTATGCCAATGACTTCAGCGACTATGTGCCTATCTATGAAGATGAACAGAAAAATACTGCCGTCCAGGGCGGCACCTGGGCTGATTTGCTGATTTACACTAAATCCATGCCGGATGTGACCGTGTGGAAAAATTGGTGGAACGGCCAGCTTCTGGGGTCAAGACTTAGAAGCGCGAACACTGTTTTCAGTTGTCCTTCAACAGTTCAGACAGCGCCGTTGACAGAGTGGGGCAATGTATATACGCCTGATAAGCCAAGTTCCAGAGCAACTTACGGGTTGAGACTTTTAGGAGACTGGGCGCCATATTATCCGAGAGAAATTTTCGGCAATCACCGCGTACCCAAATTCAGCAGGCTTTACACTCCGGTACCATATATGGGTGATACGCTGAAAATTACTGTAGCGGGCATCATGGCCCAATCTGACTGGATGAAACTGGATGGCGATACATCGTACGGAGCTATTTATATGGCGCACGGCAACTGGTCGAATTTATGGTTCCCCGACGGTCATGTCGGCAGTCTGACAACCGATCAGATTCGTCAGATGAAGCAACCGAATTCCGGGGCGCTTTCGAATAATGCGATAGTTCCAGTCCCGCACATCCACTAAAACTGGAAATTATCTACAGGCATTTTCAACGGCAGGTCTATCGCTGCAGTCCGTTTGACAATTGGTAGAAATTCTTGACTGCCCGGCTATAAGCGCTACTGGAATACGCCATGTGCTGTGCTCCGCCACTTGAAGAAATGAATACATTTTCAGTCATGCCTGGATGAAAATCAGCTTTGGAGTCGTTCAAAAATAACTGGTACTTTCTACTGGTGTCTCAGGGGCACTTTCGGCTTTGCCGGTTCGTTACAAAGCTACGGCTTTGCTCCTCTCCGGCAACCCCGAAATTTCTCCCTGATACCCTCAGTATAAAAATACCACTTATTTCTTTACAACTCCTTTGACTAGCTTTCTAAAAATATTTTTTCCCTTTTTTATTGAAAACAGTTGATTTTTTTAACTTAATCGAGTAAACTCAATATAAGACGTATCAAAAGTAATCCAAAATTAAGGTGCTGGTATGGTAGCAACGATGCAAAGCATAGCAGATGCGGCTGGAGTAAGCCGGGCTACGGTATCATACGTTCTTAACGGCCGTCATATTGGCAGCCGCATGAAAATCAATCACGTTACAGTGTCTAAAGTTGAAAAAATTGCTGAACTGCAGGGATATTGCCGTAATGAGATCGCCAGAGCAGTCAAAACCGGCAAGACAAACGCAATAGGAATTGTCGGAGGCTTGTCCGGAAGTTACTGTCTGGAAATCATTAAAGGAATTTCAGATGCCGGAGCAACTCAGGGATATTTCATCAAACTCTTTCCTGCAGAACTATCTACTGACATAGAGCAAATCGCCAGACAATGTGCAGGGCAGCGGCTGGCAGGGGTAATTTGCAGTTCCCTCAGCGAAGAACAACTTCATCTTTTGCGCGAAAGGCTTGAAGGAAAGCATATCCCAATAGTACTGGTTGACAACTGTTTTCATCATGACTGGTGCCCCCGCGCAATTTCAGATGACTTTAACGGGGCAAAATCCGCAGTGAAATATTTGTCCAGTTTGGGGCATCGCAAAATTATTCACATCACCAATGATTTAAATTTCGGCTTTTCAAGATTGCGTTACGATGGTTACTGCGCCGGTATGGATGAGTACGGATTGAAGCGTGACGCAGGCAGCCTGTGTGTTATTGACTCTAATCTGGAACTGACAGAATCAATAAGAGCACAGATCCGCGAGATATTCTTACGCCTCAAGCCCACCGCAGTAACTTGCGGCAGCGATCCGATAGCAATGAAAGTAATCATTGTCGCCTCCGAATTGAATATTAAAATCCCAGACGATCTTTCTATCATCGGTTATGCCGGACTGGATTATTCCGTTATTTCAAATCCGCCGCTGACTACTGTCATTCAACCTTTTTACGAAGTTGGCAGACAGGCATTTTATCTTTTTGAGAAAAATATTAATGGCAGTAAAACAGTTGCTGATGTAAAATTGCCGACTGAACTCATTATTAGAAATTCTACCGCTCCGGTAAAAAAATTTTTATAAACGGTTTTATAGAGATAAAAGATTAAGCACATGGAGGTCAGATGCCATTATCAGAAGTTTCACGGTTCCGGCAATACAATATTAAAGGTTATTTTTTAAATTAATAGAGTTAACATTAAAAATGGAGGAAAAGAAATGAACAGGCAACGGAAGCAAAATTTCACACTCATCGAACTCCTCGTGGTGATCGCCATCATCGCAATTCTAGCCTCAATGCTGCTCCCGGCATTAAACAAGGCCAGAGACAAGGCTAAAACCGCCAAATGCATCTCCAATCAGAAACAATGCGGACAGGGATTGGCTTTTTACGCCAACGACTACAGCGACTATGTCCCGACCTATGAAGATGAACAGAACAATACGAAGATCCAGGGTGGTACCTGGATTGACTTGTTGATTTACACTAAGTCCATGCCGGATGTTACTGTATGGAAAAATTGGACTGGTATCAGACTGCTGGGGGCAAGATTTAGAAGTCCGAACACTGTTTTCAGTTGCCCCGCAACTGTTCAAACAGGTCCCTGGAAATCATGGGGAAATACATATCAGCCTGACCAGCCGTGTACGACTGCAGGCTACGGATTAAGAATATTAGGCGGATGGGGTCCATATTATCCCAGAGAAATTTTCGGGAACAACCGTATCCCCAAATACGGCAGGCTTTACACCCCCGTACCTTATATGGGCGACACGCTGAAAATTGATGGTACAACCAACGTTATGGCCCAATCTGACTGGATGACGCTGAATGGCGATACAGCTTACGGAGCCATTTATATGGCGCACGGCAACTGGGCTAACTTGTGGTTTCCTGACGGGCATGTGGGCAGCTTGACAGCCGATCAAGTCCGTCAAATGAAACAGCCTAATTCCGGGGCGCTCTCGAATAATGCGATAGTTCCGATCTGGCACATAAAATAAAAGATTCAACTTAATCAGAGTGCTCGACAGATTTTAATCTGCAGATATCAGGATTAAATGTCGGGCACATTTTTTTTGAAAAATGCTATGGAGTGAATGTAATAACCACGGAGCTATCACGCAGTTTGCGTAAGCGGCCGGTTGTAATTTAAAGATAAAGAGAAGGTGCATTAATGAAAAGACATTTATTGGGCATGTTTATGATGAGCATTCTGCCAATGCTTTTTGCGGCGGCGGATGAACCGGCACTCGATTTTACTTCTCCTGAACGTGCCGTACTGTCTCTGAACGGCACATGGGATGTGCTGCCGTTACAGGGGATGGCGCTGCCGAATCCGCTGCCGGCCGCAGGCTGGCAGAAAGAGCAGGTACCCAGTCCGCGCGGTCAAACTAAATATATAAAAACAGCCGGCGGCCCTTACAGTCCTAATCCTAATACTTTACTGGATAAATCCGGTAAAGAATACAAGGAAAAAACCATGCTGGCAGCATGTTACAAACGGTCGTTTGAACTCCCGGCCGCATACTTAAAATCCGGACGGCGGGTAATGCTCTATTTTTACGGTGCCGCGTTTAAACCGGAAGTGATGCTTAACGGTCAGAAAGCCGGCGGTACAGTTCAGGCGGCGCTGCCGTTCGAATTTGACGTCACGGATTTGCTCAAATCCGGTAAAAATGAATTGCTGGTCGTCCTTTACAGCCGTGAAGCACTGCTGGACATCGCCAATAAATGTTACATTGCGCCTTCGAACGGGGTTATGGCCGGCATTCGCGGTGGAGTTGAACTGCGGTTTGTGTCGCCGGTCAACATCAGCGATGTTTTCGTAAAAACCAGCGTGAAAAACAAGAAAATCGATGTCGAATTGGAAATCAGCAATCTTTCCGGCAAAACGGAAACCGTGACGCCGCGGGTTGATATCCGCAACGCCGACAATCAATTGCAAATCCGGCTTGAAGGTCAGGCGGTTCAACTGGAGCCGGGCAAAACAAAAACGGTGGAATTATCCGGCAACTGGATTGCCCCCCGGCTCTGGAGTCCTGAAAATCCGGCCATCTACTATGCCGCCGCAAGTCTTTACCGCGATCAGAAAGAGATTGATTTGACCACTGTCCGGTTCGGCTTCAAGGAGTTTGAAATCAGAGGGCGGGATTTCTTCCTGAATGGAATCAGAACGACGCTGCTGCGCAACAGTACACTGGGAATGGTCGGTGATGATAAGTGTGCAGTCCGCGAAAAAAATGACACCGTCTTTAACTGCTATCGTCTTCATATAGGGTTCAATAACGAACTATTGCTTAACTCAGCTGACGAACGCGGTTTGATGACCATCCCCGAAGCCGCATGGTCATGGTCGGAGTGGTTCCCGGCTGCAAAAAAAGATGTATGGCTGGGCAATACGCTGGACTACTTTAACGGCTGGATACGGCTTCACCGCAACCGCCCTTCAGTAATTATGTGGAGCTTGTGCAACGAAACCTACTGGGACAACCGTTTTCCGGCGGATATGGTCGTCGCCAGACAGATTCTGGAACTGGCAAAAAAGCTTGACCCGGTCCATCCGCAGCAGGGAGACGGAGAATGTTCGTGGAACGGCATACTGCCGACTATCAATGTTCACTATCCTGAAGGTGACGCTGGAACAATCAAACTGGAATATACGAATTCCGGAACGGTCGTGCCGAATGACCTGCAATGGTTGACAAAAACCGGAGAAAACAGCTCCTGGCGGGCAAAATTCAAGTGGGACCGTCCGTTGATGTTCGGCGAGTACTGGCTGGGAGGCGCGCTGGAGGATTTAGCCAGTTATATGGGCGACAGCGCTTACGACTGGGAACAATGGCGCTGGCAGGATCTGCGCGGTCAGGACGGACAGCCGAACCCTTTCCAGGAAACACTGCAGCGGGCAACAGATTACTACCGGACACAAGGCGTCGCGTGTCTGAATCCGTGGAGCGGTTACCGCCCGGACACGCTCAAGGCGGACATGGTCAGGCCGGTTGATTTCCATCCGAATTTCTTCAGCGGCAAAACCGGCATCCGCAAAGTAGTAATCTTTAACGGCTCCAGAACCGGCTATAACTATTTAAACATGATGTGTCGTCTGGAAGTGGATAAAACGACCGTATGGCAGAAAAAAATCGATTCAGGAGTCGAACCCGGCCAGTCGCGCACGTTTGATATTCCGGTTGAATGTCCGGAAGTCAGCAGCGTCACGCCGGCAAAATTGACCGTCCGCGTAATGTTCTGGGAAGCTGGTGGTTATCATGAACTGTCCAGACTGACGGAAACTGTCTATATTGTACCGAAACCGGACTTCGCGGGATTGGATAAACAGCAGTTGCTGCTGCTTGACCCGTCAGGCAAAACCGCTGCGGCGCTGCAAAGCGCCGGTTTGGACATCGCTCCTCAGAAACAGTTGTCGGCCGAGCTGCTGCAGAACAAAAAACTTGTGATCATCGGCGAAAACACCAATGCCTCCGCCTATGCGAAAATACTGGAGACCTATGCCCGCAGCGGCGGCCGGGTACTGGTGCTGCCGCAGGATGCATGGCAGCCGCTCTTTGCCGAACTGCCGGAATGTGACCCGAAACACGCGGCCAGCCAGTCCTGGTTCCGCAGCAATAATTCCCCTATGCTGGAAGGTCTGTACTCAGAACAGTTCAATTACTGGCGGCCGGACAATATTATTTCACAAAAGACCTACTGGAAACCGTCCGCAGGCAGGTTTGAAATACTGCTGGAAAGCGGCGGCCGTTATGGTATATGCTGGTCACCGCTGACGGCGGTAAAAACCGGGAAAGGCGAATTCATTCTCTGTCAACTGCAAGTGACAAGCAAGCTCAAGGACGAACCGATGGCCGGGTACATGCTTGGTAGAATCATCCGTTACGGACTTGAAGCCGCCGCCAGCATTCCGGTTCCGCTTAACGTGCTGGCCGGAAACAATCAGCCATTGAAAGATGCTCTCGCGGCTACCGGAGTCGTGGTGAATAACGGTATCGGTGCGGCCGGTCCGGTGCTGGTTGACGCCAGTCAGGAACTCAGCGCCGCCCAGATAGATGAACTGAAACAGGCGTTGAACAGCGGACGTAAACTCTGGCTGCACGGTTTTACCCCCCAGACTGCCGGTAAAATCGCGCCGTTGATGCCGTTCACTCCGGAACTGACCGCTCCGGATAAAACCGTTTCCGCCGCCGCGGTGCGTTCGCATGATCCGCTCATCGACAGCCTGAGCTGTTTTGATTTCTTCTGGACCAGAATTGATATGGAAGCCCGCGAAGACTATTTCCAGAACAGCAAACAGACAGCTAAACTGGGTGAATGGGCACTCAAACTGCCCCGTATAGGTTCCGGAACTAAACTGCTTGAACCGGCATTTTTGACTAAGGTTCCGTCCGGCAAAGGCGTTATCCTGTTCGATACGCTGCAGTGGGAGAAAGCGTTCGGTTCCGAATCTGACAAGGCGGCGCGGATATTGTCCGCACTGGTCACTAATCTGGGTGCGGATATCCAGTTGAAACCCGAAACCCAGTACCAGTATTTCCACGTCGATATGAAACCGTATGTCAATATGGGCTACTATGATGAGAAAGAGGGCGACCAGAAGGGCGGCTGGACCGACCAGGGCGAGAACGATATGCGTTTCTTCCTGACCAACCATACCGGCAAAGGCGGCGGCAGGGCCGACGGTATGCCGGTCGCGACGGAAGAGTTTCCTGCCGTAGCTAAGCTAGGCAAGAGGCCCTACGGTCTGATTGATCCTAAAAAGAACAACGGCAAAGGCGTTATCTCCTTCGCCGGCAGCGATAAATGCCCGTTCTTCCCGAAAGAAGTAAAAGGTATCCAGGTCAATCATAAAGCCAATATGCTCTGGTTCCTCCAGACTGCCTGCTGGGCCGGTGTACCCGTAAATACTCTCGTTGCTCAGTATCAGATTAATTATGCTGATGGTACTAATGTCATTATTCCGGTACGGGTCGGCATGGAAATTGGAGACTGGTGGAATCCGTCACCGCTGTCGAATGCGGAAGTGGCGTGGACCGGTAAAAATCTCATGCAGGCCCCCATCGGAATTTGGGGCATGTCATGGGTGAATCCCAAACCGGACAAGGAAATCAGTTCCATTGACGTGACTGCCGCGTTGAGCCCGGTGCAACTGGTGCTGCTGGCGATTACCGGCGGGGTTGAAAGCGACGGCAGCAGTTCCGGCAAATGCGTCAGCCTGTGGGAAATGAAGGATTTCAAAGACGGAAAACTCAAGAATAAAATTGCCGGCGGCTCTGTATTGTCTGCCAACCCGCCATTGCCGCAACTGGTCAGCGAACCGATGCCGGGACTCAGGTTTACTAAAAACAGCCTTTCTTTCGGCAGATGTCCGGACGTGATGTCTTCCGGCGCACCCTACAGCATGATTGCGGAGATCATGCCCGAGGGAGTTCCCGGCGCATATTGCGGAGGCATTGTTCAGGCGTTCAGCTATTTGAACAGCGGATTCCGGATATCAATCGGCCAGGATATGAAACTTGGAGTGGAAATTAATACCGGCAAGGCCGGCAGTGAAAATGTAAAAGGTATTCAAAGTAAGAACGTTTTGCAGACCGGGCGCAAATATAAAGTGGAAGTCAGATTCGACGGGCGGCAGGCTTATCTGTATATCAATGACCGGCTGGATACCTCCGTCAGCTGCCCGATGCCGGCACCATATCGCGGCGATGTCCAGATCGGATGCGCCAGCGGCAAAGACTACTACTTTATCGGAATCATCGGCAGTGTCGGCTTCTATGCGCTGGAACCGGTCAAGGATGAGAAAAAATGAATAAGACGGCTGTTGCCGCCTTTGTATAGGAGTTGTAAAGAAATAAGTGGTATTTTTATACTGAGGGTATAGGGGAGAAATTTCGGGGTTGCCGGAGAGGAGCAAAGCCGTAGCTTTGTAACGAACCGGCAAAGCCGAAAGTGCCCCAGAGACACCAGTAGAAAG
>CAIMFA010000745.1 GCA_903840185.1 uncultured Lentisphaeria bacterium
AATGCAACTTATTTTGCAATAAGGCTAAAAAGAAAGTGTAGATATTTTATGAACCACACAGATTTAAATGACGCAAAAAAACGATGGATGGAACTTGGCTATGGGATGTTTATCCATTTTGGAGTAAACACCTTCAGCGGAGTGGGATGGGGAGACGGTAAATTTTCAGCACAGGATTTTGCACCGGACCGTCTAAACCCTGATCAATGGGCGGAAATCGCGGTCGAATCAGGAATGAAGTATGCCGTCCTTACCGCCAAGCATCATGACGGCTTCTGTCTCTGGCCTACCAGACACAGTGAATATTCCGTCAAAAATTCGAAATACGGGCAAGATGTGGTGGCACTTTATGTTGAGGCGTTCAGGAAAGCCGGGCTACAGGTCGGCCTTTATTATTCGCTATGGGACCGTAACTTCCATGGATACGAGAACGACTCAATCTATATCTCCTACATGAAGGCCCAGTTGACCGAACTTCTAACCAATTATGGTCAGATTCTGGAGATGTGGTTCGATGGTGGATGGGATAAGGATCATCCGACAAAAGCAAGCCCTTTTGATTCCGCTTGGGAGAATGATCCGGCCAGCGGACTTGGACACGGCGAACGCTGGGGCTGGGCTGAGTTATACAAACTCATACACGAAATTCAGCCGGAATGCCTGGTCATTCAGAACTCAAGTAGCGACCGCCCTGGTATCGTAAAATACCCGCCTGTCGATGTCAGGACAAGCGAACACTTTGACTACATCTGGAAAGATTGCGTTTGCAAAGCTGAAAACGGAGAGGGGCAGCTCCCGCTGGAGTACTGTACCACGCTTACGCCAGACTGGTTCTGGAGCTCCAAAAGAAACGGGCTGGCACATCCTTCAGCATCGACTATCGCCGATTGGCTCCGTAGAGCTAAAAGTACTAAAGCGAATCTTTTACTAAACGTTGGACCGAATAACCATGGTTTGATTCCTGAATATCATCGATTGTTTCTCAAGGCGGCGGCGAAAATGTGTTAACTAATGTCAAGTCAAGTTTGTAATGTCGTATTATTTTGCCGGGGGGTTTACTTTTGAAGAATATAGTTAATAGCAGAAAATTATATTTGAATGCACCGATAAATCGCTGGGATGAAGCGATTCCGTTGGGCAATGGTTTATTGGGGGTATTGCTGTGGGGAGAAGGCAGGAAGCTTAAGTTATCTTTGGATCGTAGTGATTTGTGGGATGAACGTACCAATAACGTCTACAAAAATCAAGACTGGCATTATTCAGCAATTCAAAAGGCGGTTGCCGATAAAGATGCTGGGCAACTACAAAGAATTGCAGATTTAAGCAAACAAATTACCGCCACTAAGTTGCCGATCGGTCGCTTGGAAATTACTTTTGTCGCCAGTTGTCGGCTGGAATATTTTGAACTGGATATGGCTAATGCCCTTGGATACGGTTGCGATAAGAAACAGGAAAAGTTGTTCCAATGTTTTGCTTCCAGCAATATGGACTCGATACGCTTTAAGAGTAAAATTGCTATTAAAGAATTGAAAATGGTCCCGCCGGATTACAATGGGGAAGCAAAATTAGTGCAAGAAGATGGGAGAGTTAAAAGCGTTGGCTCGCTTGGCTACAAATCCGGTACGTTGAAAGTTGAAAAACAGCTCCAGTATTTTATTCAACCTTGCGCCAACAATATGTATTATGGCATTTTTATTCTGCAATTAGCGAAAAATGAATATGCAATTTTCATTCGTCGTGCCGGTAATCTAAAAACCATCAATTCAATAATTAAAGAATACCGGAATATTCATTTAAATGACTTTGAGCTTGAGAGTACCGAGTTCTCAACTGTCAAGAACTTTGAGGATGAATTTAAAATTCATTGCCTGTGGTGGCAAAATTTTTGGAAAAATTCCTCAGTAACGCTCCCCGATAAGCGTTTGGAACAGCATTACAACTTATGTTGTTATTTTTATGGCGCGGCATCGCGTAAAGGCGCTCCCCCTATTCCATTGCAAGGCGTATGGACGGCGGATGATGATGCACTGCCGCCATGGCGAGGGGATTATCATCATGATTTGAATACCCAATTTACTTATGTGGCATATCATAACAGCGGCCTTTTTGAAGCAGGGAGATGTTTTCTGGATTTCATATTCTCTCAGGTTGAAACTTATAGAGAACACGCCAGGACTTTCTATGGAAAATCTGGAATCGCCATTCCCGGAGTGGCCAGCCTGGATGGACAGTCATTAGGCGGATGGCCGCAATACAGTTTTTCTCCGGCTTGTAGTATCTGGATCGCGACGATGTTTGTTGATTACTGGAAATATACCAGGGATTTGAAGTTTTTACGGCATAAGGCGTATCCGCTATGTAGTGGGGTGGCAGAATTCATCTTAGCAGTGTTAAAGATAGATAAAAACGGAAAATATTATCTGCCGCTGTCATCTTCCCCTGAAATTCATAATGCCCGGCTTGAGGCTTTTGTTACACCGAACAGTAATTATGATTTAGCCTTAATGCAACGGCTTTTCGGTGATCTGGCAACCATGGGAAAAGAACTGAAACTTCCAAACGTCTGGCAAGGACATTTAGATAAGTTGCCCGCGTTGAGCGTAGACAATAAGTCAGGGCTAAAAGTGTCGCCCGATGAAAATCTGCTGGAGTCGCACCGGCATCACTCGCACTTAATGGCAATTTATCCACTGAAGTTATGGACAATTGATGATCCCGCGCAGATAGAAATCATCCAGCAATCATTGCACCACATTGACAAGTTAGGCACTGGAGAATGGGTAGGCTATAGCTTTAGCTGGATGGCGGCGTTGAACGCTTATGTCGGCAATGGTGATCGGGCAATACGTTTATTGAACAGTTTTCTGGATAGTTTCGTGAGCCGCAACGGATTCCATCTTAATGGTGATTATAAAGATTTAGTGCTTATCCGTAAATAAAAGTTGAAATATTAAAAATTTGTGTCATTTTATTCTTCTAAAAGGAAGTACATAATGGCAAAGATCAAATCATGGGAAGTTTCTGATGCGTTTTGGGGTCGCGTGGAACCATTAAT
>CAIMFA010000746.1 GCA_903840185.1 uncultured Lentisphaeria bacterium
AATTAATGGTTCCACGCGACCCCAAAACGCATCAGAAACTTCCCATGATTTGATCTTTGCCATTATGTACTTCCTTTTAGAAGAATAAAATGACACAAATTTTTAATATTTCAACTTTTATTTACGGATAAGCACTTAGTCCGGCAGGCTGCCGGCGGATGTGCAGGAGGTTACTTTATTTCTTCAAGGGATACGTCAGAGACCGTGATATTGGCGTCCTTGAGTTCCCCTAGCCAAAAGCGCAGAGAACGCGGAAGATCGTATTTTCCGTCCTTGTCTTTTTTTACCGCAAGCGTGCATTCATACATTTTTTCGCCAGGTTCCACATCTATGGTTGCGGTGCCATAATCAGCATAGGGGGCTTTGCTAAGAATATAACCGATTGTGATCTTGCCGGCCTTGTCGGAATTCGCCTTGAACGTGACCTTGTAGCTTTTGTCTGCCTCAACCGCTATGTCTTTGAACAACTGGAGATTCCAGCGCACCTGTTTATTAACGGCGGGAGACTTTGCCACCGCTTTGCTATCCTCAAGTTTCAAAGAGCCTCCGGCATCCAGCGCCGGCTTTTCCACCCATGTGAGCCAACCGCTTTCACTGGAAAATTTGGTGTCCGTAAGCAGATTGTCCGCCGACACCGTAATAGACATGGCCGCGAAAAGCGATACAGCGAGAGTTCTTGACAGGCATTTCATGATTCAACACTCCTTTTTAGATGAATATTAACGAAGCGATGTACCAATTTAATCTTCATGAAGGATTTTTCAAGATTCTTTTCAATGGCCGATAGTCTTTAATATCTAAGGTTTTCTGATGACTGCCAGAGGTTGAAAGCTTCGAGCGCTTCCGCGAATTCCGCTTTGTTGATTTTCAGTTGACGCGACTCAAAGGGCAGCGCCAGTTCATCGTAGATCGCCATATCGCGGAAGCCGTGGACATGGGCGTCAAAACGGGTCAGCGCGAAGGTCAGCACTGGAATCTGCGCCCAGCGGATCGCGCCGTAACACATCGGACAGGGTTCGCAGCTGCTGTACAGTTCGCAATGGGAAAGACTGGCAGGCTGCATCAGTTTGGAGATTTCATCCGAAATATTGTTCAGATTAAATACCCCGAGTTCTTTGCAGGCCTGGCGGATTACGGATATTTCTGCGTGGGCGGTGGGATCGCAGTATTCGGCAACATGATTACAGTCCACCCAATGGCGGATGACTTTCCCGGTTTCGTCGTCAATGTGAACCAGCACGGCACCGAACGGGCCGCCTCCCGCGCGGACTGAATCCGCGGCGGCGGCGCAAGCCATTTTCATCCAGTCGTCAGGACTGGTTTTGATTTGCTCATAAAGGCTGTTTCTGTCTTCGCCGGATGCCATATTAAACCTCCGGGGTGAAACGTCGCGCTTTAAAGATTATTGGCCGCGAAATTCACCGCGTTTCTGAAAAATACCACGCCTTCGCCTTCTTCCGGCAGCTTGCCTTTCAATTTGTCGGCGGTCCAGGTCGGGGAGTTGAACGGCGACAGGAAAGCTTCCGGATGCGGCATCAAACCGAACAGGCGTCCTGATTCATCGCAGATTCCGGCGATGGAGTTCAGTGAACCGTTCGGCAGAGCAGGAAATTCAGTGGCGATGCTGCCGTCGGAGTTGGCATAGCGCAGCACTACCAGATTTTTCTTTTCGATTTCTTCCATGGTCTTGTCATCGGCGACGAATTTGCCTTCGCCGTGGCGGATCGGCAGACGGACCAGGTCAATGTCTTTTGTGAAGATGCAGGGGCTGGCGGGATTGGCTTTCAGGAAGCACCAGTCGTCGCGGAAAGAGCCGCAGTCATTGTGCGCCAGGGCGGCCTGCTGGGTGAAATACTGGCCGTTGAGCGCGGGAACCATGCCGAGGCGGCTGAGGGTCTGGAAGCCGTTGCAGATGCCGATGACCAGTTTGCCGTCGGCAATGAATTTTTCCAGTTGATCGCGCAGCTGGAACTTGACCCGGTTGGCGAAAATAGTGCCGGCACCGAGGTGGTCGCCGAAAGAAAATCCGCCGATAAAGGCCAGAATATGAAATTCGCTGAGCGAACGTTTACTGTGCAGAATATCATTAAGATGAACCAGTTCGGGAGTCGCTCCGCAATATCTGAAAGCGGCCGAGGTCTCTTTTTCACAATTCAAACCGAATCCGGTTATGACCAATACTTTTACATCCGATTTTTCCATTATCTTTCCTGCCGTTTATAATCAATTATCAATGCGTAAAATTACTTCTAAACCGCGAAAAATCAACCTGATTCGGCAAAAAAGAGGAAAGAGAAGTCAGCCACCGGAGCAAAAATGACGTGTCCGTTGTGTCCGATACGTCCGTTGTGTCCGTCCGGCTTGCTGAGTCCACCGCCGCGTCAATAATTAAAATACGCCATCAGAGTGTTGAACAGGTCGTACTCGAACCTGTCCTTGGGGCAGGGGAGCGGTTTACGCTCCTGGTGCAGGGTTCTGAAATACTGCAAAAGCGCGAGGATTTCCGAGACCTTCTTTTCCGCCCGGTGCGCCGGACTGTACGGATTAGCGGTGATCTCTCCGGTAATCACTTTATAAAATTCCAGACAGAGGTCTTTAATATAGATGAGCTGCACCGGCGCGTCAACGATGATTTCCGGCGTCTCGCCGTGAGCAATTTTGTAACAGAATGTGGATACCACCGAATTGTAAAACGGTTTGCCGAGCGCCCCGAAAGTATTCGGTATGAGCATGCCGGTGGATCTGCCGCCGCTGCGTTCTGCCCATTCATCCAGCATACGGCGACCGTCACGTTTGGAGGCGTGATACAAGCCGTCGCGCGATTCATGCGTGGTCGAGGCGAACAGCACATGCGGTTTGACGCCGGCGGAGTCCATGGCGTCGATCAGTTGCCGCACCAGCCGCATATTGGTGTCATACATGAATTGTCCGTCAGCATGGCGGCTGATAGCCGCCAGATGGATTATCACATCGCATTGCGAGACGAAAGACTGCAATTCCGCAGCATCCTGGAAAAAGTCTTTTTCAAACTGGATTCTGGTGATGCCGCGCTGCATGCCCAGGAAATTATACAGGTTGGTACCGATGAAACCGGACTGCCCGGTAATGCCGACTTTGTGTTTATTGTGCATTATTTTACCTCTGCCGCCCCCGCTTAGGAGTTGTTGAAAAATGAAGTTTACAAGTTTAGTGAAATATCCCGATGTGATTTTGTGAATTTCCGGCGAGGCGCATACCTGAAGGTATGTAACGAACCGGCAAACACAAAGGCATCCGGGAGAATCGCGAAGATGTAAAGGTTATTTTTGAACGGCTCCTTGTTTTGTATTCAGCAGTTTTTCAATTTTCTGTGTCATGACGGAATCGCCTTTCTGCTTCAGATACGTCAGGCAATGCGGCAGTACTTTCTTATCGGCATCCGGCAGCGTCAGGTATTCTTCAAGTATGGACAGGAAGTCATTATAACTGTCAAGGCGCATATAAATATTCATGGCGGTGCGCAGAATAGCCTGATCCTGATACGGCATCATCAACGCCCGGTGCAGCGCGTCCAGCGCTTTCTCTTTATTGCCGTAATGCAGGTAAGTCAGCGCCATGCTTTCATAGGCCCAGCAGTTTTTGGGTTCCTGCATCAGCGCATGGTTGAACGCCACTTCCGCGCCGGTCAAGTCGCCTTTCAGTCCGGTCAGAATGCCTTTCATCCGGTAAAACAGCGAGGTGCGGAAGATGGTCGATTCGGCCATATTTAAATAAGCATCGGCGTAATTCATATTTCCCTGCATGAGATATTGCACTGACAGGGCGGTGCATAATTCCCCCTTCAGAAAGCTGACTTCGGGATAAAAAGTGTTGATATCGCCGGGCAGATCAACGCTTTGCAGCAGATTGTCCAGTTCCTGAACTGCCTGCGCTGCCTGTTTGCCGCTTTGGTAGTACAGCACCTGTTCAACCCCGGTGAACAGTTTCCGGCGGATGGAGTCGCCGAGCGCTTTATCGAAGGGAATGAGTTCGTTCAGCTTGTTTTTCCGGTATAACGCGGTCAGGTCAGCCATATTCTGCTTGTCGAAATCATTATGTGTAAAATACCGTTCCAGCGCCGGGTGTTCGTAGGTATTGATCTCTTTCGCCGGGAACATGCTGCAATACTCCGCAACCGTGCCGATATAATACGAACAGACAATATCATTGTCCAGCAGATTCTTTGAGGCGGCGCTTTTAATCTCCTGATAGTTCTGCGCGATCTGCTGGTAAGTGACGCCGCCGTTTTTGTAGGCGACCAGTCCCACGAACGCGGAGTCGCGGGTGAGGTCGTTGAAGAACAGCCTGCCGTCCGGGAATACCTGGCGGAAAGTATTGATTATGATGGCCAGATGTTCAGGCGGAATCTGCCTGACCGGCAGCCATTGAATGAAAATCCCGTTGTCGCTCATGATCTTTTTGATGTCGGAGAAGGTTTCCAGACTGTACATGATCGGGGTGGCGGCGCAGTTGTACTGGTAGTTGTCCGAGAGGATGATGTCATATTTCCGGGGGGCGCTCTTGATGAACATGCGCGCATCATCAATCGAAAGCTTGAAGCTTTTGTCGCCGGTAATATTATTGTTTTCCTTCTGAAAATATGAAGATAATTTTACCGAGGTCGGCAGCAGTTCAATGCAGTCTATTGCGCCGACTTCAGCATCCGCGAACGCGGAAGCCGTAATCCCGGTGGCCAGCGAGATAACCAGCGCGTTCTCTTTGCGCGGCGCCAGCAGCACCGGAATCAGTCCCTGCTTCTTCTGTTTGCGCTCCGCGATGTAGCCGCTGCCCCCGGATATATAAGTCCGGTTGAGGCACAGAATCCGGTTGGGATTGTCAAAGTCCTTCTCTTCAAAAATTTCCACATCGGCATCAGCGCCGGTGATATGGGTGATCAGGTAATAGTTCTTAAACGGCGCCGTCTGGAAAAGCTGGTATGACGCCGCGGCAAAGAGCGCGACGGCGGCCAGATAGAGAATGAACTTTTTCCCGGGCTTGTTTTTCAACAGCAGCACGAGCGGAATCGCAAAAATAAGCAGGTTGACTCCGGTGATCAGCAGGTTGCATCCGGCCAGGTTCAGCAGGATCAGCCCGAACAGCAGAGCCCCGCAGATCGCGCCGGCGCTGTTGGCGGTGACACTCAAAAATGCCAGTTGCGCATTGCCGGCGGATTTGCTGTTCAGCGCATAATTAAACAGCATCGGAAACAGCAGTCCCATGATAAAACCGGGTATTCCGGCGATTAACATGGTGACTGAAGCCGCTTTCAAGCTGAACAGCAGCAGTGATTCGGAAGCCGCAAAATATTTGAAGAAATTGAAATATTCCTGCAAGCCGAGACAGAACTGCGAACTCAGCGCCAGCAGCAGGCAGGCATTCAGGATATTCTTTTTTTCCGCCTTGAAAAAGCGGTTGGAGATCGAACCCAGAAACAGAGCGGCCAGCAGTGCCACGGTGATGGTTGAAAACACATAACGGTTGTTGGGAAAATATCTCATCAGGCTCCGCACCCATAATACTTCCATGCCGATGGTGATCAGTCCCAGCAGGAAGAACAGGAGGCTGGTCATCCGGTTGTTGTTCAGCAGCGGGAATATGCGCCCGGCGTCAGGTTGCGCCTTCTCCTCATTGGCGTTGAGCCGGGTTTTATAGTATATTGCCAGGCAGATGATATTGAGCGTCGCCGCGATGCCGGCGCAGGCGATCAACGAGGTGTAAAGATTCAAGTATTCGAACATGAAGAAGCCGCCGGCAAAGGCTCCGGCCGCCGACCCCAGACAGGAAATCCCGTACAGCAGTCCGATTTTGCCGCCGGTGTTGAATACCTTTAAATACAGCGGGAAACGCAGCCCCAGCAGGGTGCTCAACGGCAGAAAGGCTGGCAGGAAAAGCAGATATTTGATAAACTGCCGCAAGCCGAGCGGCCATTCAACCGGAACATTGGCTATATAAATCCGGCTGGTGAGCTCAATCAGCCACGGCGTCAGCAGCGCGGCCGGGATGATCAATACTTCAGTGAAGATCAGAACCGCAATCAGCCGTTTATTGGAGCTTTTGTTTAAAAAGTATTTGGATAGTATATTCCCGCACAGAATGCCGGTCAGAAAAGTAAGCAGCACGATGCTTACCGCAAAAATGGATACTCCCAGGTGGATTTCCGTATATTTCAAGGTCAAAAATTCATAATACAATGAACTGAAACCGCTCAACAGCAGAATCAAATAACTCATATCACAGTTCCTGTCGGCAATGAAGCGCGCCACTGGCTTTAATAATTATTCATCCGGTGAACCCGTTAGATCATAATAATATAACGCTCCTGTCATACCCGCGTCAAGCGGCGGATATCACTTCAGCAGTTTTTTACTCTTGTCGTCCAGCTCTTTCTGCGAGGCAAGTTTGGTCAGCATTCTATTGGTCTGCTCGATAAGCTCTTCGTCGGCGTTGGTGATAAAAGAATCTTCCGGCGGTGCGAACATACCCATGAAGGCTGACCAGAACGGACGGTGGGCCTTTTTTACCATCTCCAGTTCGTTCCTGATCCTGAACAGGTGCTGGACCGGGGTGCGCCGGCTGCCGATTTCGAGGGCGGCGCGGTAATGAAATTTAGCCTGATTGTATTCGTGAAGCACCGCCAGACAGCGGGCCAGATACACCCGGTAAATGATGTTGTGCGGCGACATTGAGACCGCATTCAGCAGAAACGGTTTGGCGGCGCGGATGCGCTTTTCGTGAAACAAGTTTTTACCTTCGCGGAAAGTCATGAAAACGTCCGTCTTGGCCAGGTCCATCAACAGGGTCGAAAGGCTGGTTTTTTCCGGATAAGTGTTGCCGACAATGAGTTCTTCCAGGATGTCGTCGGCCACGGCGTCCATGATTGATGCTTCCTGCCGGACTCCGCTTATTGCTTCGGCGGCGGCTTCGTCATTGAAAAAACGCTGGTCGTAGCGGCGGCGTTTGTCGGGGTCGGAGAGAACATCGAAGGCTGATACCAGTATCTTGAATTCTTCAGTTTTCTGCGGCGAGTTGTTGAAACGGTCGGGATGGCATTCCTTGGCTTTCCTGTAGTAAGCCTTTTTTAATGCCTGGAAATTACTGTTGCGTTCAACTCCCAGAATATTATAATAGTCTTCAATTCCTGCAACCATTTGCCATCACCGCTATCCTTTTTCAATATTATACTCTATGTCACCGGAAAGCAAGATGCAAGCGCAAGTTTGCCGCGTATTGTTTATACTCTATAATGGTGAAAATTTAAAATAGATTGCGAAGTTTTTGAGAATTGGTTCTTATTCTGAGAGGCTGCCGATACCGTGGTATCGAAAGCCTCGAAGAGTGCGAATCCAAAATCAAAAGATCGCAACC
>CAIMFA010000747.1 GCA_903840185.1 uncultured Lentisphaeria bacterium
AATAAATTTATTGTTTCATGCTTTATTCTCGGAGCGAAACGGCACTCCGGATATGTCGCTGCCTGTTCGAGCAAAACAAGAATTGGTTCTCTTTCCGGCGACTTGATAAAGTCAATCAGTTCCTGATTCGTCTCTTCCAAAGTCAAGACAACGCCATTCAAAACATGCGGAGGACTATTAATATAATAACTTCTGTATGAACAGCTTCGGTATTTTTCATTAAGTTCATCCAGCATTTTAAAAGCCTTATAATACAGCGAGGCGGCATTGCGCTCCGCAGAAACCGGAGTCAGATCCGGCATCAATATTTGACCTGATTTATTCAAAAGCCCAACGGCTTGAGCATCAAGTTTAGAATGGTGCAGTTTAGACTGTCCAATATTTCCGGCAATAATCCACAACACAATCGAAGCTGATATCAGCAAACCGATGCCTAAAAACAAAATAAGCAAATATCTTTTCCCCGCCATAATCCTTCTGGTCCACAAATAATACCCTGACAGCGGCAGAACAATTATGCACGGCCCCATAAATGCGACTGTCGCGAAGCCAACGAGATAGCCAATGAATCCCTCAAAATTTCTTTTAAAAGAGAATCTGGTCATTTCCCAAAGTATTTTTTGAATAAATGCATCAGTTCCGAATAAGGCGATTCCACCCATTATTCCCGGTACCAGAAGAATGAACAACAGCAATGTCGTCAGAACCGCCACCCCTAATACAATTGTCCTGCTAGTCTTCGGCATCATCACCGCAATAAAAAATACCAGCGCATAAAGCCCGGAACCCGCCCCCCATAGAAAAATATTTGATTCTAAATAAATTAAGTATTCCGGACGTACAGTTCCAATCACGAATGCAAGGATTGTAAAAATCAGGAACGGGATCAGGCCGGCGACAAATCTAACCCAGTAAAGCATACCTGGACTGCATGACGGAAGCGGCACTGGCGCAAAGCGGCGCAATCTCCTTGCAACCGCGACACAGAACAGCATTATCAGTATGAAACATGACAATACAATGACCGGACTTATTCCCCACCATTGATATTTATCGGTAATTGTCTGCCATATATAATACACGACAAGTGCCAAAAGCCCAGTCACTACGAAATACCAGCGGACAATCAGACCGATAATGAAATTCCAGCCGAACGTCCACGACTTAGCCGGAGGAGAATCTGCAAGCAGATTCGGCGCCATTACAACAGGAATATAGCAGCAGCAAATCACCAGTATTAAACAAAATGATCTTGTGTATATTTCAGTTTCATACCAATAACGACACATTCCTAGAAAAATTATCCACACCAGAAAAAACACATTTGCCGCAAATAAAATCAGCAACAGCCGCCATTGCTGTTTCCATTCGTTCAGGATTGCGCGTAAAAAGATATTCATGCCGTTTTCCCTCTCTCAATACTGTAAAAACTCTGGATAAATATAGACTTTGGGTGGATAAATGCAATCCTGGCGTCAATGTCATTTAACAGAGATAAACAGGATGAACAGGATTTATGGGGAAAAGTCAATATCCAATATCCAACACGGAATGTCCAACCGATGAAAGAAAGACCGAATACAGTTAGTAAAACGAATATCCGCTATCAACGCTTATATGTGTTCAAGTAGGCCAGTTTCGCCGAAACTGGCTCACGAGGCGGTTTTGGCAAACCCGCCCTACTCAAAAGCCGGCAGGAATATCCAATATCCAACACTCAATATCCAACCGATGAGCAGAGGAGAACTTCCGTCATTTTATCCGTCAATTAAAAGTTCGGGAGGAGGGTCGCGAGGGGGGAACCCGGAACTGTCCGGGTTTCCCATGCAAACAAGAAATTGTTTCCCGCAACATGTCACCGGCGGCCCGCCGGGCGTGATCCAACGGCGAGGCGTTGGTCGCCGGAACGGCGAAATCAATAAAGCCGGTCAGGCGACCGGCGCTCCCGGGGTTAACTTCATTACCTTCATGTTCTTCATGGTGAAGTGTATTTGTATTTTTCTAGCGTGGTTAATGGGTATTTTGGGGTTGCGGGGCTATGCCGCGCTAATAGTTTCATGGGGAAGCGTATTCCGTGGTGAAAATATAAAGCCGGTCAGACGACCGGCGCTCCCAGGGGAAACAAAATCATGAATATCCAATGTCCAACGGGGAATATCCAAAAAACATTTTTGTCCACAAAAGACGCAAAATAAGCAAAAAAAAGCCTTATGCGAAGATTTTTCCAAGCATAAGGCTTTATTATTTATGAGCCAATTGCAAACCTGACTTCACCAGTCACCAGTCGCTCCTGTCTCCTGTCTCTTGTCTCTTGTCTCCTGACTCCTGACTCCTGACTCCTGACTCCTGACTCCTGACTTCAGACCAGCTTCAGCT
>CAIMFA010000748.1 GCA_903840185.1 uncultured Lentisphaeria bacterium
AGAACCTGTACAGAGCAGTATTCCGCTGACAACCACGACCCTGACTCCTCCGAAACGGTCGGCCAGAAGTCCGGCAAACGGTTGCATCACGGCGTAGACAAACAGATAAATAGCGCTAAGTCTTGTAACTTCGACCGCGGAAACGGCAAATTCGGTTTGAATGTCGTTGAAGATCGCACCGGGAATAGCCACCCGCTGGAAGAATGAAAAGAAATAGAGCCCGGTCATAGCCAGGATCATCGCCGCTTCATATGTTTTTCTGCCGGGCATTTATCCACCTGATTACAAGCATGAAACGATGCTTATTCTTCGACGCCTTTTTTCATGCTTGATGAGGCTGATTTCCGCATCCTGATAAGACAGACAATCCCGTTGATATCCAGTTCCGCGCCGCCGTTGTCCTTGTCGAGGGTTTTATCCTCCGCAAGCGTTTCCGCGAGGGTTTCCGCGCAGATATAATCGCTGAAATTGAGCAGCGCCGATTTGAATGAACTGTCAAGGTGATAATGGATTGAAATTCTGTCGGAGACTTCCAGTCCTGTGTCTTTGCGCATATTCTGGATTTTGCTGACAAATTCCCTGGCGAATCCTTCCTCTTCCAGTTCGCGGGTAAGTGTCGTATCCAGCGCCAGGGTGATTCCGCTTTCAGTAGCTACGGTCATACCGGGCTTTTCTTCGCGCTGGACGATCAGATCATCCGCTCCGATGTCCAGTTTTTCGCCGCCGCTGAGTTCCGCCTGGTAAGGCGTTCCACCTAAAATCAGACCGACATCCTGCGAAGAAAGAGCGGCTATAAGGGCGGCGGCTTCCTTCATTTTCGGGCCTAGTTTGGCACCCAGCACTTTGAAGTTTGCCTTCGCCTTGCGGACTACCAGATCTTCTTCGCCGCTGCTGAATACTATTTCTTTGACGTTCAACTCTTCAGCGATGATCGAAGATGTTGCTTCAACCATTTTCCGGATATTGTCGTCATGGATTACGATGATCGCCCTGGCCAGCGGCTGACGGACTTTGAGCGAATGCTGCGAACGCAGGAATCTGCCCAGCGAAACCGAGGTCATGGTATTTTCCATCTGGATTTCCAGCGCAACGTCGCGCCGTCCGGTATCCGCCACCGGGAAATCGCACAAATGCACCGACTCCGGCATTTCATTGGTCCGCAGATTCTGAAAAATCATTTCAGTGGTGAACGGAATGAACGGAGCCGCGGTTCTGGCAAACGTCAGCAGCACATAATGCAGCGTCTGATAGGCATCCTGTTTGTCGGAGTCGTTCTGGCTTTTCCAGAAACGGCGGCGGCTGCGGCGGATATACCAGTTGGTCAGGTCGTCAACAAATTTTTCAAACCGGTTGGCCGCTTTCTGCAGATTGTACCGGTCCATCTCGTATTCAATTTCTTCAACCATCTGTGACACTGAACTGAGAATCCAGCGGTCAAGCGGATTTTCCGGGTTTTCCGGTCCGCGCGACCCTGCTTCCGGCTGCCAGTTGTCAACATTGGCATAGGTGACAAAGAAGCTGTAGGCATTCCACATCGGCAGCATGACGCCGCGCAGAACTTCTTTGATACCATTTTCGGAAAATTTCAGGTCTTCAGCGCGAACAACCTGTGAACCCAGCATGAACAGCCGCAGGGCGTCAGCCCCGTAGGTGTCGATAACATAATTGGGATCGGGATAATTCTTTTTGCGTTTGGACATCTTCTGACCGTCTTCGGCCAGTATCAGCCCGTTGACAACGACGTTTTCAAACGGCGGTTTGTCAAACAGCGCGGCGCCGAGCACCACCAGGGTGTAGAACCAGCCTCGGGTCTGATCCAGCCCTTCAGCAATGAAATTGGCCGGGAAATTAGCTTCAAAGTGAGCTTTGTTTTCAAAAGGATAATGATGCTGGGCGTAGGGCATGGAGCCGCTTTCGAACCAGCAGTCAAGCACCTGCGGCACACGGGTCAGCGGAGCTTTGCCGGTCGGCGACGGAATGACCATTTCATCCACAAAATGTTTATGAATATCGGTGATTGTTCTGCCGGTAAGTTTTTCCAGTTCCTCAACCGAGCCGATGCAGACGGTTTCGCCGGTTTCCTGATTTCTCCAGATCGGCAGCGGCGCGCCCCAGTAACGGTTGCGGCTGATCGCCCAGTCACGCGCGTTTTCCAGCCATTTGCCGAATCGTCCTTCTTTCAGGTGCGGCGGCATCCAGTTGATCTGGCTGTTCGCTTTCAGCATCTTTTCCTTGATTTCATCAATTTTGACAAACCAGGTGGAGACGGCGCGGTAAATCAGCGGCACATCGTCGCGCCAGCAGTGCGGATAGTTGTGACTGATCGTGCCGCGATGAACGAGTTTGCCTTCATCTTTGAGTCTGCGGATGATATCCTTGTCGGTATCCTTGACAAAACGTCCGGCATAATCGCTGACTTCGGCGGTAAAGCAGCATTGTTCATCAACCGGGCAGACTTCGGGAATGCCGTGGGCTTTGCAGACCACGTTATCGTCTTCTCCGAATCCTGGAGCGTTGTGAACGATGCCGGTACCGTCTTCGGTGCTGACATAGTCCGCGCACAATATGCGGAATGCACCTTGTTTTTCCAGATCGGCGAAATAGTTGAACAGCGGGTGATATTTCCGTCCGTTCAGTTCAGTCCCTTTAAAGCGGGCGACGATTTCCGGCATTTCGGTTTTGTAATATGACGCAAGCCGTGATTCGGCGAGGATGAGGTAATCATCGCCGTCTTTGACTTTTAGATAATCAATATTCGGGCCAACCGCCAGCGCCAGGTTGGAGGGCAATGTCCACGGCGTGGTGGTCCATGCCAGGAAATAAGTATTTTCCTCGTCAGCGGCTTTGAATTTGATGGTGATTGCCGGGTCCACAACCTCTACGTAACCTTGATTGGCTTCAAAGTTGGACAGCGGCGTGGCGCAGCGCGGGCAGTAAGGCAGGATTTTATAGCCTTCATAGATCAGGCCTTTCTCCCATAACTGCTTGAATACCCACCAGATGGATTCCATATAATTGAGGTCCATGGTGCGGTAACCGCCGTTAAAATCCACCCAGCGCCCCATCCGCTTGACGACCTGCTCCCATTCCGAAGTATAGCGCAGCACGATGCCGCGGCAGGCTTCATTAAAATTATGAATACCGAAAGCTTCGATATCTTTCTTGCTGGTCAGATTAAGCTCTTTTTCCATCTCATTTTCGACCGGCAACCCGTGGCAGTCCCAGCCGAATACCCGGCTGACATATTTGCCGCGCATGGTCTGGTAGCGGGGAACCACATCCTTGATGGTGCCGGCAAGCAGATGCCCGTAATGCGGCAGTCCGGTTGCGAACGGCGGACCGTCGTAAAATACATATTCTTTGCCGCCGCTGCGATTTTTCAGCGACTTCTCGAAGATCTGATTCTTGTTCCAGAAATCCAGAACCTCGCATTCCATTTCCGGGAATTTCGGTTGATTACTGACTGGCTTAAACATTCTGTCTTTCCTGTTAATTCATTTTTTCGCAAGATTCAATATTTGCGAACTTTATTCTTATATTTTTAATTTCACCATTTCTATTCAATATCTCAAATATCGCCAGATCGTCCTGAACACTTTTAATCGTTTCAGCAGTCAGCGAAGAATAGTCTTTCAGCTTGATGCTGAAAGGCCCGACCCGGTTACCGGCTTCGTCAACAGCAAGACTCTCAAAATATCCGCGAGTGAATTTTGACGGTTCAGCGTCAACTTCCTGTGTCTTCGAGACTGTTGGTTGTTCCTGAACCGCCGGTACCGGCTTCGGGGCAGGGGCGGCGGTCAGTTGTTCTTCCGCCGGTTCCGGCGCGGCAATCGGTGCGGATCTCAAGCCCGCGGCTTCCATCCGGTCAACTGCCGAGGATGCGGTTTTTTCCTTGAAAAGCCGTCTGGCATCAATCTTTGCCTGCCTGACTGCATCTTTCTCTTCAATTTTATCCATCAGTTTAGCGGTCAGCTGATAAGTTTCTCCGACTTCTTCCTCGATTTGTTCCACTTTTTCCACATGAGCGCGCTTTTTCAGGTGATTGAGCAGTAAATACGGGTAGACATAGGGCAGCAGCAGGCCCATGCAGAAATGCAGTTTCATCTTGTGACTTCTCATTTCCGCGATAGTTGCGGCAATGAACCCGCTGGCCAGCCAGACGGTAAAGATTATAAAAAAGAACCATATCCAGTAAAAGTCAGGATACGCCCCGGCTTTATATGCGATATAAAACCAGTTGAGCCCTGCCGTAAAAAAATCTGTTAAAATACTGCTCAGCTTATCCCACATTTGGATTGCCCTTTATGTTTACCCCATCAGACGCAAAAGTTTCCCGTGATGCCCGACTGGTTACAATTATATTTCCGGCATTACTGGAATCCGGAATAATATTATACTCTGTACGGCTGAAAATTAAACTATAGATTGCGAAGATTTTGAGAATTGGTTCGTATTCTGAGAGACTGCCGATACCGGGGTATCGAAGGCCTCGAAAAATGCAAATCCAGACTCAAAAGATCGCAACCGTCTTGCGGTGAATGTCTTGCGGTTGTATTTTTCCGCTTCTCCTTCCGGCGATGTGGGTATCGCCAGTCGGTCGGATCGAAAAAATCCAATCCACAATCCTATTCATCTATAGTTGAATTTTCAACCGTGCAGAGTATTTAAGAAGCGTAATATAATAGGTTTACCCGAAAAATCGAACATTTTCCGATTAAAATTCAAGAAATAGAACTGATGAACAGCAATTCCGAATGAAACTGCATCAGCATTTTAAATTACTGTATGTCAGAAATCTTGGAATGAAGTATCCGCGCCCGCGTATGAGGGCAAAAGTGGTTTTAGTTGTCTGAAACGGGTTAAGAGGTTACAGGTTTATGATCGGATGTCCGTCGACATGCTTGTTATCATGTCTGGATGCGTATTCTCAAATCCTTGAATTCATACAGATTCATGACTTTCTCGAAGAGATCAAGTTTAATTTTCTCAAATATTCTTTTGAATGTGCGGAATAACTTCAGCAGGGTGTTTTTTGCCGTGTCCTCTTCTAACCCCTGCTTTTTTCTCCAGTGCTTTACAATGTCGGTCAGGCAGGTCAGCTGCAGAATGGTATGCGCGATTTGAGCAAACAAATAGTAGTTGAACGCCGCGTATCCTTTTGAGCAGAAATTATGGCCGATATTCAAAGCGCTGTTTTTCTGGAAGTTGAACCCGTGGTTCTCAATTTTCCATCTTTCCCGGCAGGTGTTGAAAACCTCAAGTGCGTTCAGCATGGAAATTTCCGTGCTGCTGATGTATGCCATTTTAAAGACTGTCTCCCTGCCGTCCGGATGTTTTCTGGAGATAACCCCTTCAATATAATTAAGTCCTGTGACTTCTTTTCCGCCAAAGCGGTGAGACGCGTTATTGCACCATTTCAGTTCTATTTTCAGGCTGGAGCGGGAATTCTGCGTTAGTTCAATGGGTTTGCGGTTTTTCCGGCCGCTGTTGATTC
>CAIMFA010000749.1 GCA_903840185.1 uncultured Lentisphaeria bacterium
CGTTATTGTCCATCGGTAGAGGATAAAATAGATCGTTTTGCGGATAAAGACCGGGGTAATTTTATACCTGCTGTCTTTGAAGCATAACAGCATCAGCGCAAACAGTATTACCGGGGCAAGTAAAATTCCTTCGCCTCTGGCCAATGCCAGCAGTGCTAAAGATATTCCCAGCCAGACCAGACTGCTTATTTTTTTGTTCCGGTGGAAACTGAACAGAAAATATACGGGCAGAATGAAAAAGAAAAGCCTGAAGCCATCAGTCAGCGGGGCGAATCCCCATCGCATCACTTTGGGCGCCAGTATATAAAAAAGCGCACCCCACGCGGCATATTTTTTATCCATGAAAAAGCACAGTATTCCATAAAGCGGAAAAATTGCCAGCACACAAAACATCCCGCTGACGAGCGTTGCCGCGCTCCATGGCGTAAAGCCGCATTTACAGACCAGGCCGGCCACTACCGGAAACAGTGGTGGAATATTGTCCAGAAACGCCCGGGGCCAGTCGCCAATCACGAAAGCGTGGACCATGGCGATATAAAGACTGCCGTCATTAGCATAACCGGTAATAAACACTGTGCTGACAATAGCAAAAGCTGTACCGAGAATAAATGCAAGACACATCACTTTCTTTGCATTTGAGAAATATACCGCGATACATTCATATAATCTGCTGCAACCCATTAATATCCACCACTTCTCATAAATTCAGTCTGTTCTTTACTCATAGTGCTTTGAAAAAGCAAAAGGTTACATTGGGAATTCCAGGAAACAAAGAAATCTGTTCTAAATTTTAATCTGCATGTTTTCATTATAAATTTTTAGTTTGAAATGTGTTTAGTTTTTGGCGCATCAGGATTTCAATAAACAACATTATCGCGGCATAAGCCAGACCTGTTGCAATTGCCGAGCCATTTATTCCCCATATGGGGATTAAGATATAGTTTAATATTAAATTTGTAATGAAGATCAGGAAATACAGAAACGACTGCGTCATCGGGAATCCTGTCTGATTAAAAATCATTAAGAACGGGGCATAGCCCACGCTTATTAAAGTTCCGATCATCAGAAAGATAAAAGGCCAGATCGACAAATGATAATCAGGATACAATCCGATTATTTTTAGTGCCGGCGGATAAGCGGCTATCATTAACAATCCCATGGGGACTAGTATTTTATAGGTTAAATTCCGGCCAGTCCTCATTTGATTATAGAAGTCGTCCTTATTCTTTTTATAAAAACTTTCAGTCAAATAAGGATTGATGACTGTCCTGAAAACAATGGGCAGCTGGTTAAAGCCTTCCGCGATCAGACTGGCGAAACTGTAAATTCCGACCATCTTTTCATTGGTGAAATAACCTAGCAGCAATATGTCAACACGAGTGTTGATGTCTATCAGTACGGATCCTATAGCAGATTTGTAACCGTGTTCAAAATGCTTTTTCAGCCAGATCGTTGAGATTCTGGCGTCTTTCAGCGAGACAACAATTCCTGCGAACAGAATGACAAATACGATAAATTCAGAGACTATAAATACCAGGATAGTGTATTTGCCTGCAACTGAAAAGGCAATTAAAAGCCAAAGCGTTATAAGCACCAGAACCGGTCTCAATATTATTATCGCCGCATAATAGGTCATTTGTTTTTTAGCATTTCTAAACGCTAAAATGACTTTATTTAATACATAAAAGAAAACGGCCGGCAGGAGTAAAACAATTAACTGAGCGTATTCCGCTTTGGTGAAGAAAATTTTAAATACATTCTGAGCCAGGTATATCAGGATTAACCACAGGATGGCATTTACCGCCGTGGCAATCAAGCCGTTAAACAGTATTCTCCTGCCGACTTTAATGCGTCGTTCAAACTGGGTTATGTGTTTTAAAACAGAAAAATGGATGCCGGCGCCGACTAGCTGGGAAAGACCGATAAATATGGCAAAATATAAATTAAAAATCCCCAGGATCACAGAATCATAAAAGTATGCGATTATTACATTTATTAATAATCCCGCCACTCCGGCCAGGCCGAAAGATATTGTGTTTAAGATAGTATCAAATTTTAATTTCTTTGAGACCATTTAAACTTCTTTTCTATACTTGATCAGTTTGGCCGGATTTCCAGCTACAATAGCAAAATCATCGACAGGTTTGGTTACAACAGCGCCTGCTCCGATTATTGCGCCTTTGCCAATGCGTTTTACATTTGATAATATTATAGCCCTGGCGCCGATCCAGGCGTCGTCTTCGATGACAATGCTGGAAAATTCAATATCCTGAGTTTTTTTCAGTGATCTGTCTCCGACTTTGTGGGAATGAGTTGTAATTAACGCGCCCTCTGAAATCCACACATTGTCTTTGATTGTTATCCCGCCTGAATAATCAATATCGCATCGGTGTTCAATCGCCAC
>CAIMFA010000750.1 GCA_903840185.1 uncultured Lentisphaeria bacterium
AATATCTATGTCTGCGGTCCCCCGCCGATGATGGAGGCAATAGAGAAATTTTTAGCCGATTTACATGTTGATGAAAAATTCATCATCAAAGAAATATTTTAGGAATTGTGCAAAAAGAGCAGATTTAGAGGAGATACTGACATGAACACGATTATTACCAAAGACGGGACCAAAATCTACTTCAAAGACTGGGGAACGGGAAAACCTGTAGTATTCAGTCACGGCTGGCCGCTCAGCTCCGATGCCTGGGAAAGCCAGATGGTCTATCTGACATCGAACGGTTACCGCTGCATTGCTCACGACCGCCGCGGACACGGCCGTTCCAGCCAGCCATGGAACGGCAACGATATGGATACCTATGTTGACGATTTGTCGGAGCTTATTGAAACGCTCGACCTGCACGGAATTACCCTGATCGGTCACTCGGCGGGCGGTGGCGAAGTTACCCGTTACATTGGCCGGCACGGCGCTAAACGTATCGCCAGGGCCGTACTGGTATCAGCAGTGCCGCCGCTGATGCTCAAGACGGACGCCAATCCAGGCGGCCTGCCGCTTGAAGTATTCGACGGCATCCGCGCTGGAGTCGCAACTGACCGTTCGCAGTTCTTTAAGGATTTGACGATAACGTTCTACGGTGCCAACAGGCCGGGCGCGAAGGTCAGCCAGGGTATCCGTGATGCGTTCTGGTTTCAGGGCATACAGGGCGGCCTCAAGAACGAACTTGATTGCATCAGGGCGTTCTCGGAAACTGACTTCACCGCGGACCTCAAAAAGTTCGACCTGCCAACGCTGATTATTCACGGTGACGACGACCAGATCGTGCCGATTGGCGCCTCGGCTCACGCTTCGTCCAAACTCGTCAGGAATGCGATTCTGAAAATTTATCCGGGCGGGTCGCACGGACTCGCTGATACGCACAAAGACGCGCTCAATGCCGATCTGCTGGCATTTCTTAAAACCTGAGATACGATGCCGGAAACTTATCCATCCTGCAAGTAAAAGGAAACAGACATGAAATCTGTAGTTATTTTTGGAGCCGGCATCGCTGGATTGAGCGCTGCCCATGAATTAATCCGGTTAGGATATATTGTTTCAGTATATGAAGTTCTCGATCAGCCGGGCGGATTCTTTAGAAGTTCCAGGCTTAGAGAAAACAATATGCCGGCGGAGTATTCCTGGCACGGCATGGGTCCGTGGTATCATAATGCTTTTGATCTGATGCGGCAAATTCCTTTCAGTGAAAAAGGGAACATCTATGACTTGGCGCTCTCCCGGCCCCTTGATTTTGGAATTTTCCCGGATACCGATAAAGCTCAATTTTATGATAAAGGACTTAAAAGCATTCCCAAAATGTTTAGCATGAACAAATGGGAATTTATTAAATGGTCCTACCTGATGCTTAAAACGTGGACTTCCAACAATCGAAGTAAAATAAAATATGACAAACTCAATGCGGCGCAAGCCTGGAAACCTCTGCTCAAAGCTAAAGCCCATAGAACTTGGCGTTCTTGTTTTGGTCCGTGGATTGGCTCGGATTGGTCAAAAGTTTCATTACACACAACCGGTGAATTTTTTAAAAAACAACTAATCACAAAACCCATACACCAGCATAAGGCTGATCAAGATGGTCCCGCGTGGGAGCAAGGCGCTGGAATCGGATGGTTACTATTCAAAGGTCCCAGCAGTGAATACTGGTTTGACCCATGGGTTAAATACCTTGAAGAGGAAGGTGTAAAATTCTATTGGGAGAAAGCTCTGACAAAATTAGAGTTTGACGGAAATAGTATCATCTCCGCTTTTTGTGGTGAAGAAAAAATTCAAGGCGATATTTATCTTCTGGCGATCAATCCTTTTATTATGGCTGATATTTTAAGTGTGACCCCGGCGCTTGAGAGGCAGGAAGAATTGAAATTGTTCAAACCCCTTATCAAAGGCGGTCCTCACATTCAAGTCTCTTTCAGATTGGCATTTTCCGAAAAAATTAAATTACCCCGGAAGAGGACTGCCGTCGTGGTAAGCGATTCTGAATTTAATTTAACCCTTTTTGCAGAAGAACAAGTATGGGACAAAAATGTGGATTTAGGGCAAAATATTAAATCTCTCTGGACAGGTACATCTTGTATAAGTAGCGTTCCCGGAAGGATTTATCATAAGCCTGTAAATAATTGCACTAAAGAAGAATTCATCGAGGAAGTTAAAACTCAAATTCTGAGCTGTGGCGCACTAAATGAATTGATTATGGAAGCTAATAATGGAAGAGGGTTAAAAGAATTCACGATTATTAAAATTGAAGTTTGGCATGAGTGGAAATTTTCCAAAGAAGGAATTAAACCTCTGCAACCAAAATGGGTTAATTCAACCAATACCGAGGCATATTTACCCGCACAGAAAACTTTGGTTTCAAATCTTTTTCTGGCCGGAGCCCACACAAAAACCCAAGCTCAAGTGTGGAGCATTGAAGGCGCCGTGGAAAGTGGCAGAAGAGCCGCGAAAGCGATTGACGTCCGAGTTGAAGTTTTGAATCAATATCAACCTCTGTGGGTTAAAAGTTTATCTAAAATTGATGATGTTTTATATTCAATTAAAGCGCCCCAAATTATTGATTCTGCTTTTGTGCTCCTTCTAATTTTATTTGGATACCTGTTTTATATTAACGCCTGGCAATGAGCGTTAACTTTGAGAAAGTCCAGTTTAGTTATGACCTGAGGTCGTTTTGCCGGAAGTATGAAAATAATATAAAGGAAACAAAAATGCCAGAATTCGGGTCGCCGTTTTCAGGGTTGTCAAACGACAGAAAGCTCACGCATAAAGAACTCATCAGGGCCATTCGTTTCATGGTGGCCGCGGAGTATGAAGCAATTCAATTGTACACGCAGCTTGCCGAGTCAACTGACAACAAGCTTGCCATTAAAGAACTCACAGGTATCGCTGACGGTGAACGTGTACACGCTGGAGAATTTTTGCGACTGCTCCGCGAACTTGACCCCGATGAAGAAAAGTTTTATGCCATGGGGGCGGAAAAGGTGGAAGCTGAAATCAGGAAAATGAAGTAATGCTTAGGAACTGGAACAAAATAAACTACTGAATTTTCACCGAATAACTTGATTTGATTTTCGAGTTGCTTATGAGGCGCATACAGGCAGGTATGTAACGAACAAGCGGCGCGAAAAGCATTCAAGAGAACGGTGTAAAAACATAGGTTATTTTGAGACAGTTCCTTAATCGCGCAGCATGCGCATAATAACCGGAAAAACAGGAAGTAAAATGAAGATGAAACACAATATCGCAAAGTCTGCAACCGCTCCGGATATGTCCGGCGGATCACCCGCATTTACGCTGCCGCCGCTACCATACGCGAAGGACGCTCTTGAACCATACATATCTGTACGGACGATGGACTTCCATTACTCAAAACATCACCAGACCTATGTGGACAACCTGAATAAGCTGGTTGCCGGCACGCCGTGGGCCACTGGATGTCCGCTGGAAAAAGTTATATTGGAGAGCGCAGGCAAGGCAGACAAAACCGCTGTTTTCAACAATGCGGCGCAGGTATGGAATCATACCTTCTTCTGGAAGAGCATGATGCAGGGTGGCGGCGGGCTGCCTGCCGGGCGGCTGCTGGAGATGATTGAGAAGTCATTCGGCAGCTTCGATGAGTTTAAAAATGCGTTTCTGGCTGCCGCTGCCGCACAGTTTGGCAGCGGTTGGGTCTGGCTTGTACAGGATGGCGGCGCAGTGAAAATAGTCAGTACTTCCAACGCGGATACCCCGATGACGCAAGGGCAAACCGCTCTGATGACCTGTGACGTGTGGGAGCACGCCTATTATCTCGACTACCAGATCCGCCGCAAGGATTTCGTAAAGGCTTTCTTAAACTATCTGGTGAGCTGGAAATTCGCATCATCGCAATTGAAATGACGTATGCGGATTTTTCCCGGGCAGCGCAACCAGGCAGAAGGAGGCGGCAAAAATGAAGGTGAACTGTAAGACTGTTCGCGGAATCTTTTTCCGTGTGTGTCCACGCCTGGGCGGAAGCGACCCGGCACAGAAATATGCCAACGATGAACTGCCGCTTCGAGCTGAACTGCTCAGCGCTGATCAGATGGAGCAGCATGGCAAGGTACTTGCGGGTACACACCAGTTGATGCCTGAATATCCTCGAGACCTGCTGTTGACGCGACTGTCAGACAATGAACGCCTCCTGCTTGAAGTTCACAACTTGTTGACCGGGGACGTCAAAGAAAATCGTCGGATAGCTCCGGCCGGAGATTGGTTGCTCGATAATTTTTATTTGATTGAGGAACAGATCCGAACAGCTAAACGACACTTGCCGAAGGATTACAGCCGTGAACTGCCGCGCCTGCTGAACGGTCCGTCGGCCGGGCTGCCGCGGGTGTATGATATCGCACTGGAAACAATCTCACATGGTGATGGCCGGGTGGACCCGGAAAATCTCAGCAGTTTCGTAACCGCCTACCAGTCGGTGGCTCCATTGAAGCTGGGCGAACTTTGGGCCATTCCTATCATGCTGCGCCTGGCTTTGATCGAGAATCTCAGGCGGGTAGCCGCCAGAATCGCCGCCGCCAGAATTGATCGTAACCGCGCTGCCAGCTGGGCTGACCAGATGACGGAGATAGCCACTAAGGATCCGAAGAGCCTGATTCTGGTGATTGCCGACATGGCACGGTCGAATCCGCCGATGGTCAGCTCGTTTGTTGCAGAACTTACCCGCCGCCTGCAAGGCCAGGGCCCCATTCTGGCATTGCCATTCTCCTGGCTTGAACAGCGTCTCTCCGAGTCAGGCATGACTATCGAATTGCTGGTGCGCTCGGATATCCAGCAGCAGGCTGCCAACCAGGTCTCGATGAGCAACAGCATCGGCAGCCTTCGTTTCCTGGGCTCGATGGACTGGCGCGAGTTTGTCGAGACGATGAGCATTGTCGAGCAGATACTGAATGAGGATCCCGCCGATGTCTACGGTAAAATGGATTTTGCATCCCGCGATCGTTACCGCCATGTCGTGGAAAAAATTGCCAGGAACAGTATGTGTTCTGAAATCGAAGTGGCGCACCAGGCAATCCAGCTGGCGCAGGAGGCTGCTGCCCGGAAAGGCGGCGATGACCGTACGGCGCACGTCGGCTTTTACCTGATTGACAAAGGATTGACGCAGTTGGAGCGAATAGCGGAGATGCACTTAATGCCTGCCGAGGTTCTGCGCAAAGTCAGCAGGCAATTTCCTTTGCTGCTGTATGGCGGTACTATCCTGCTGATAACGGCGGCCGTTGCCGCTTACCTTGCGGCAACGGCGTATGCCGGTGGATTGCAGGGCTGGGTACTCTGGCCGGTCGGACTGCTCCTGCTTCTCTGCGCCAGTCATATGGCAGTAGCCATGGTGAACTGTCTGGCAACGCTGCTGGCGTTGCCGCATCCGCTGCCGAAAATGGATTTCTCCAAAGGGATTCCGCAGGAATTGCGGACTCTGATTGTGGTGCCGACAATGCTCACGAGTTCTAAAAACATAGAGGAACTGATCAAAGCGCTGGAAGTCCGTTTCCTGGCGAATCGAGGCGACAACCTCCACTTCGGGTTGCTCACTGATTTTCTTGATGCCGTCGAAGAAACGCTGCCGGAGGACGAACCGCTGTTGCGGCTGGCCCGGCAGAGGATCGAAGAGTTGAACCTGAAATACCAGAGCCCGGAAGGTGACGCTTTCTTCCTGTTTCATCGCCCGCGCCTATGGAATCCGCAGGACCGTATCTGGATGGGGTTTGAGCGCAAGCGCGGCAAACTTGCGGATTTGAACGGTTTTTTGCGCGGCGGATCAAAAGATCGTTTCTCGCTCATCGTCGGAGAAACCGCGATATTATTGAACGTGAAGTATGTGATCACCCTGGATACGGATACGCAACTGGCGCGCGATTCTGCATGGCAGCTTGTGGGCGCCATGGCGCACCCGTTGAATCGTGCGCTCTATGACGAAAAACGGCAGCGGGTCATTGCGGGATACGGCATTCTTCAGCCGCGGGTGGCGGAGAGACTGTCCGGCAC
>CAIMFA010000751.1 GCA_903840185.1 uncultured Lentisphaeria bacterium
GGATATCAGGCGGAAGTTTTATTCCTGCTTCCTGTTCTATCCGGTCAATTTCGAAATCATGCAATCCGGGCAGAAAACTTTTCAATACGTCCGGGGTTTTCGTCCGCATTTCAAGTTCCAGCTCTTTCAATAGTTGTTCCATCGGCGTGGTTACAGCCGCCGGCATCGGCGGCGCCTTGGGATAAAGATACTTCTTCATCCCGTAAGGAAACGTCAATATTACTATAAATGCCGAAATGGCTATAATACAGGAAACTAATATCCAGGTAATCCGCTTCTGCATAAATCATGCTCCGTTGTCAATCCCTTAATAGAGCCCTGAGAACCGGAAAATCAAGCGTTAAGCGGCACAGTAGTCAACCTTGTCCACCCGGCTTTATAATGATATTTACCGTGCCGGACTTGTTTTGAATAAAAAAATCAGTAGATTATGCCCCTTGTGTTGTTTCATTTAAATGATAAAGGATTTAAGCTGATGGCCGCAGATAATGACAGGGTGATTTTTTCCGGCGAAGGGCTGAAGTTGTCCATCGGCAGGCAGTGCCTGCTGGACGATACCGCGTTGTCGGTGCATGAGAGCGAACGGGTTGGACTGGTCGGGCGCAACGGTTCCGGCAAATCCACGCTGCTGCGGATACTGGCGGGAACTGAGCAGCCGGGCGATGGTTCGCTGGCGTTTGCGCGTGAACTGCGGGTGGCGTTTCTGCCGCAGGAATTCTCCATTGACGAAACAATATCGGTTTATGATAATATCAAAGCCGGCCTGGTTTATTTTGAAGCGCTTCTTGCCCGTTATGAAAGCCTGCCTGCGCATTCTGTCGGACATGAAGAAATGGAGGCGGTCATCAACCGTTATAATGCCTGGAACCTCGATCATAAGGTGCGGACGGTCATGGAACGGTTGAATCTGCCGGACGGTGAACGCATCTGCACCTCGCTTTCCGGCGGGGAAAAACGCCGGGTCGCGCTGGCCCGCGCTGTTGTCGGTGAACCGGATCTGCTGCTGCTTGACGAACCCACCAACCATCTTGACACGGACACCGTGATCTGGATTGAAAACTTTCTGGCGGCTTATCGCGGCACCTGCGTTTTTGTCACGCATGACCGCTATTTTCTGGATCGCGTCGCCACCCGGATTATTGAGCTGAGCAACGGCAAACTTTATTCCTATGAAGGCAGTTACGGCGATTTTATCGAGGCCAAAGCCGAACGTGAATATGCCGAGGATGAACAGGAATCAAAACGTCAGGCGTTTTTGCGTTCGGAGGTGGAATGGGTCAGGCGTTCGCCGAAGGCCAGATTGAAACGCAATATGGGACGGATAAAAAGATATGATGAGATTGCCTCGTCTTCCGCGCCGGTGAAAGAAAAGGATATTGACTTGCTGATTCCGGCCGCCAGCCGCCTGGGCAACAAAACCGTGATCTTGAAAGACGTTACACTAACTTATGGTGATTCTGCTCCGCTATTTTCTCATTTCAATTATGAATTTGAACAAGGCATGCGGGTCGGGATCGTCGGGCGCAACGGTACCGGCAAGACCAGTCTGCTGAAGTTGATTACCGGTGAAATCCAGCCGACTTCCGGCGAAGTGGAAATTGCGGAGACGGTCGAATTCAACTATGTTGACCAGGGCCGGATGAGCCTGAATCCGCTGAATACGGTGTTCGATGAGATCGGGGAGGGGAACCAGACAACTTTTGTCGGCAGCGACAAGGTCAGCGTGTGGACCTATCTCCGGCGCTTCCTGTTTTCTGACGAGCGGATCAACACCCGCATTGACCGGCTGTCCGGCGGTGAACGCGCCCGGCTGATGCTGGCTAAAATCCTGAAACAAGGCGGCAATTTTCTGATTCTTGACGAGCCCACCAATGACCTTGATCTGGCCACTCTGCGGCTGCTGGAGGAGGCACTCGTCTCCTATACCGGCTGTCTGCTGGTGGTCAGCCATGACCGCTATTTTCTCAACCGGGTCTGCTCGCATATCATCGCGCTGGAGGACGGCGGCGGCATCTCCGCCAATGTCGGAGACTACGACTATTATCTCAGCCGCCGGACTGCTTCCGCCGCGCAGAAAAAAGAAACGGAAAGAAATGTAACCGCGAAATCGTCAGAACCGGCAGTTGCGGCGAATAAGCCGCGCAAACTGAAGTTCAGTGAAAAACTGGAACTGGAAACGATTGAAGAAAAAATTCTGGAAGCCGAAGCGGAAGTAAGCCGCATTGAGAAGCTTTTCGCCTCGCCGGATTTCTTCGAAAAACACGGTTCCCGCAGTGCCGGACTGCATGACGAATTGAATTCCGCCAAAACGTCTCTGGAAAAATTATACGCCCGCTGGGAAGAACTGGAAAAAATCAAAAATGCCGCCGGAATCAGTTAGTCGATCCCGGTTAACCTTTTAATTCCACCGGATTATTGTCATTTTCGGTGGTTTTCTGCTGAGTGGTATAAAGCTTCAGATAAGTGCCGCCTTGCGCCATCAGCTCATCATGCGTTCCGCACTGGTCGATCCGCCCTTCGCGCAGCACCACTATTTTATCGGCATTGCGGATGGTGGACAGCCGGTGCGCGATAATGATGGTGGTGCGCCCTTTCATCATAGTATCAAGCGCCTGCTGCACCAGTTTCTCAGAAACAGTATCCAGAGCGCTGGTGGCTTCGTCCAGAATCAGGATTGCCGGATCTTTCAACAGCGCCCGCGCGATCGCCAGCCGCTGTTTCTGGCCGCCGGACAGACTGGCGCCGTTTTCGCCAAGCAGGGTGTCATAGCCATTCTCCAGTTTATCGGCAAACTCGGCGACATTGGCCTGTTCGGCTGCCCGTATTACGTCCTCCTCACTGGCGGCTGCCCGTGAATAAGCAATATTTTCGCGCAGTGAACCGCTGAACAGAAAAGGTTCCTGCAGGACCACGCCGATATTGGCGCGGTATGATTCCTGTGAATATCTGCGGATGTCAGTGCCGTCCACTTTTATACAGCCATCACTGACATCATAGAACCGCAGCAGCAAGTTGCTTATGGTTGATTTTCCGCACCCGGAAGGGCCGACCAGCGCGATTTTTTCGCCGGGATTGATTTTAAGCGTCAGATTCCGGATGACCGGGGCGTCGCGATAGCTGAAGGATACATTCTCAATACTGATATTCCCTTTAAAGCGTCCGGCGGTAATTGCATCGGGATCATCTTTGATTTCCGGAATCACGCGCAGCAGCTTTACTATGCGTTCCGCGCCGGCCATGCCCAGAGATAAAGTATTGACCTGCGAGGCCAGGGCCGCTATCGGCCCGACCTGCAATCCGACATAAGTATAGAATGCCACAAACTCGCCGATAGTAAAATTGGGAGGACTGACTTCGCTGATTCCGATACCGACAATTATGAGATAAGTAATTACGGCCAGTGTTTCATAAGTTCCCTGACAGATATTGCTGGTTTTATTAATATCCACCGCAATGTCCAGCGTCGGACGCATTGAGGTAAAAAACTGGCGGCGCTCGGAGCGTTCCTTGGAAAATGATTTAACGACTTTAATGCCGTTGATGTTTTCGGCTAAGTTGGCGGAGATCTCCGACATCTTTTCCTGCAATGCTGACGACTGGCGGCGCAGGTAGCCGTTGAAATAATAAAAATTCACGAAGTGCAGCGGCAATGCCAGCATGGCGATCAGCGCCATTTTCCAGTCAAGCAGAAACAGCATTATCGTAACCAGCGCCATAGTAAAAAACTGGTCAACCATGGCGATGCACAAACTTACCAGCCCCTGCAGCAGCGACACATCGCTGATTACGTTTGAAATCAGTTTGCCGGTACGGTATTCCTCATAAAAACGCAGCGATAAACTCTGCAAATGCTTGAATATCCGCTGCCGCACATCCAGCAGCACCCTTGTAACAGTATAGGTTCCCAGGAAACCGGTAATCATCCGCATGATGAAACGGATAATGTAAATCAGCAGCATGAGTGCGCAGATGATGGCAAACAACTTGTAATCACGGTTGGGGAAAACATGATCTATGGCCACTTGAAGCAGCCTCGGCATCACCAGCGCCAGGCTGGAAAACATGATCGACGTGATTGCAGATAAAAAAATCAGGCCGCGATATTGCCGCAGCAGACTGGATACTTTAAATTCAATCATTATCTTATGCCTTGCCGTGGAAGCATCACCTGACTTCCGCAGCGGTATATTTTAACCTAATTATGTATAAAAACTACACTTGCTTATTAAAATATCTATAAAAACAGTTTTTCCAAGTAAAAAACAGATATAATTATTTTTGTCAACAGGCCGCCGGGAAGCGCCGGCCGGCCTGTGCTGTACAACGAAAGATAAAATTGAAAATTAAACAAAGATTTCTCTGTGTCTTTGTGCCTCTGTGGTTAAAAAGAAGTTTTGAGTCAGCATTCCTACTGTTTATCAAGTGTCAACTCGTAAGCTACTACTCCGTTTTTCAGCATGTGGGTATCGGCTTTGAAACTGATGCCATCCTCCGTTTTCACCAGCGGGACTTCCGCCAGTCTTTTGCCGGCCAGATTGACGGCGTAAAGTTTATGTCCGGCAAACTTACCGCTCAGAGAAATTTTCGCTTCTCCTTTGCGCAGCAGGTGAGGCAGACTGCCGCGCTCGAGCCAGAGCGTCATTGCCCCGCTGCTGAATTTAGCCCTGCTGTTCTGGATATCAGTCAGATGCAGCAGCAGAATGCGGTTGCTGCCGGAAAGGGGATTCCCATCCATTGCCGCGGCGAAGAATGCGGCATAAGCGGTATTTTCGGTGATTTTAAGCACTTTGCCGCTCAGCGCTTTTCCGGCGGGCAGCACTGCGCCTTCGCTGTGTTCCGTGATTACACTGAATGTTCCTTCCGGCTGATTGAGTTCCAGTTCACCGGTTGAACTGCGGAATATTCCCTTTGCCAGATCGGCTTCCTGCGGTTTGAGAACCCCTGCTTTGAGCATGTCTTCGAGCATGTTTTTAGCGGGCCAGGCTGAAAAGTAAGGAACGCTTAACGGGATTGAACCGGGTGCTGTTCCAATTCCGTTGACCGCCGCGGTTCCAGGCGGGAGGTACAAATCGCGGCTGGAGTCGGGTATGATGATCGTGCCGATACGTCCGATCAGGCCGAGCCTGCATATTGCAGACGGATAGTTATCCGGCACGGCATTCAAGTTCTGATAATTTTCCGGAATCAAAGTCGGAAAGCAGGTTTCCGCCCGTTTGACGTCGCCGCGCAGGAAACAGAGCACTCCCATTTTTTCGGAAACAGCGCTGGACGGACTGGTGAACACATCAAACAGATAGGCGGCTTCAGGCTTGCTGACTTCGCCGTGGGAATAGGCGAAACGGTAGATGCCGTCCCAGTCCTGCAACGCGGAATAGGCCCCCATCACCAGACCGCCTTCGGCGCGGTACTGGTTCGAACTGACGAAGTCGAATTCAGTAAACATCATCGGCTTGCCGAACAGGCGCGAAGGGCTGTCGTAAAGCGGCATTGCCGCAAATTTGCCGATATCGCTTTTATTGGAGAACGCCAGCGGCATCCGCCACGGATTTACCGGGAAATTTGGATGATCCCAGTATCCGTGGTTGTCGACATAATCATAATGCTGCCGCATCAGGCTCATATTAATGGTTGACCACATATTCTGATCGGTCAGCGGCTGTTTGACGCCCAGGCCGCGGAGGAATTGCTCCATTCTGACATAGGCACGGTTATAGACTTCTATCAGAAAGCGTTTTTTCAACGCCGCTTTTTCTTCAGACGATGCGGAATTGAGTTTCTTCTCCTGCAGCCAGGCATTGAAAAGACGGTCGTAAACCTGGATGACGGCAGGGTTTCTATCGGTCACGGAGAAAATAGTATTTTCGTTGATCAGGCTGATGCTGATCAGTGCCGGATCATCTTTCCAGGCCAGTCCGGTATAGGGATTGACATGGGTCAGCAGTTTGCGGCTGAAGTCCTCCCAGTTCGCGATGACCCCGTCGTTGACGAAAGCCAGTCCTTTAAATTGTTCCATCCCGATGGCAAGTTCCGGGAATTCCTTAATTTCCCCTTTCAACAGCTGCCGTATCGTATATAAGTCGATGGTCAGATAAATTCCGCGCTTTTTCAGACAGTAAAACAGGTAGTCAAGCTGATCAATTTTATCCTGGACCAGATCAACCCCGTTTTGCCCGGTGGGTTTAGTCAGGAGTGCATCGAAATGATGGAAACGTACCGAGTTGTAGCCCATTTTCGCCAGCCGGTCGGCCAGCTGTTCGCAAACCGCCTTGCTCAGAAAATTGGCGGTAAACGCGAGGTTTGCCCCGTAAAACTTGATTCGCTTATCCGGAGCGCCGGCCAGGACGAATTTCCCGTCCCTGATAATTAACGGTCCGTATTTCCCGGCCGGAGCGTCCAGCAGCGATGAAAAGTCCATGATGCTGCCGGTAATAATATCCCGGTCATAGGTGAACGGCTGCCATTCGGCATTCTGCACGAACGTCAGCGGTCTGTTTATTATTTTCGGGAGAATCACATCTTCAGGCGTGATAGTGACGGCGGGAATCATCCAGAGACATTTGCCCGCGCTGGCCAGGGTGATCGTCTTGACCGGTTTATTGTCAATTTTAAACTTGGAGAGATAGAGTCCGACATTTGAAGACTGGTTTTCCGACTGCCAGGCCACCAGTCCGTTGGGCAGCGGGATCGGCCCCCACCAGTTGCCGACCTCCTCCATCGTTCTGACCGGCAGGATCTTCTGTGTTCCGTCTGCATAGTTGATGATGACCTGGCCGATTTCCTGTTTTCCGGCCGGGGTCCAGCCGGTGGCATGCAGCAGGTAAAGGTTGCTGCCCTGAATACCGCTGCAGGGAATGTCCACGGATTTTGGCAGCACAGGAATTGACGGACCATTTAGAATGATGCATGAATTGCCGCGATTCTGAGCAGCGTCGATGATATTGAATGCAATGCCGCAGAAGTTGTAATTGCCGGGTTTAAACATGCGCAAATCGTTCTCCGGCCCCTGGTCGGTCCAGCCGCCTTTGCAGTCGCCGGCGACTTCATCGGCAAACCCCATGTTGGCCTGAGCCGTGATTTCCAGAGGGAGCGATTTGTAGCCGGACAGAGACATGGTCAGCTGGATGCCGGCGGTGGTGACAGAACCATGGTCTTTATCAGTGTCAAGCTGGAGGCGTAAAGCGAATTCTTCCGCCCCGTATTTGCGATCATCCTGTAACAGTACTTTTAAGTTTCCTTCGATGATCAGCAGGCCGTTTTCGACTGGCAGTGAAATCTTCTTGACCCCTGCTGCTCTGAAAAGTATATTGTTCGCGTTTTTTTCATCGAATTTTTCCGGCAGCAGGATTTCTGTGCCATCGCAGACCACCTTTTTCCCGGCAAAGTTATCGACAGGCAGATGCGTATATAGTGAAAGTTCATTGGTTGGAATCCCGGCGGCGCTGTTGAGCTGACAGGAATAACGGATGGAGTTACTGCCGGCGGCGGTGATCTGTTCTTCCAGGTTAAAACTGCCGCTGAATTTCCCTTTAAGCTGAAATTCTCCGGATTTTCTAACGGGATAGCCCGGGGCGGGTTTGATGGCGGTCTTACTCTGTGTTTCCGATACCCAGTTTAGATTGAAATGAATAATCCCGAAATTCTGACCGGCAAACGTGAACTGGCCGTCCGGCATAATTTCCGTTCCGGATGGGAACTCGCCGGCTGAAATTAAGCTACCCGCAAACGTTAGGCAGCACCCTAACCATACTTTTTTTAGTAACATGACAGCGCTCCTTTTCTCGTTATTATTCTTTTGAATACGGGTAGTCGAAACTGACAGCCTGCTTCAATATAAATTTGCCGTCTGCAAAACTGTATGTTGCATTCGGGGATATTTTTAGACATTCTTCAATATCCGGGGTTTTGATTGTCGCGGTTACGGGTTTTATGTCAATGCCGATTATCTCCAGAACATTGCCGTTGTAATCCGTGACCATACGAACTCCGTTTGAACATGAAAAAATCTGTTTTCCATCAATAAAGGCAGTAAATTTGCCGTCAGCGTGAACCGATTTGTAACATCTGCCGTTCCAGTTCTGGACATATTCACTGCGGTGTTCATTATTCGCCAGGCCGCCCCAGTAAATTTTCTCGCCTTCGATATGAATGCCATATAGACGGGATATGTATTCAAGCACCGCCAGTATCGTCGGGCCGTAATCGTCCAGGACGGAATTGTCAATCCAGGATTTTACAATGGACGGCTTGCCGGTAAATGGATCAAACTGCTGCGTGAACACACAATCAGCTCCGGCTGCTTCGATAAGTTTCCAGCCCAGCATTGTGATTTCAGCGTAATGTCCGTAGTTTTCCAGGGCGCGGATGGCACGCTGATAAGTAAGTCCTTCCGGCTGCCCGCTCCAGTTATTTTCTGTAATATTCCGGAATAGCGGATCGTTTACGGCAATGGACGGCAGCGGCATCTTTGTCCAGAATTCTTCAGGATTCAACATATGATATTTAATGAAACGGTCGGCCATGTCCTGTTCAAAAGCGCCGTGATACATCACACGCAGGTTATTATGAATCAGCACGTCCATGAATTCATTATTGCAGTCGCGGTCGTAGCAGGCATGTTTTTCCTCCCGCCAGAGATAATCGCGGATTTTTCTGCGCACTTCCTCCGCTTTTGTGCGCCAGCAGCCGCCTTGTCCGTTGCGGAGAATATCCGAGATAATTGCCAGCACTGCTCTTGTGTCATAAGAGTACGCCATGAAATCCATCGACGCATACGGTACTTTGCCCAGGCCCTGCGGCGGAGTTTCGCCGCCCCATTTATTCGGGGCGCCTGCCAGCCGCGTGCTGTGATCCTCCCCGTTATCCCAGATACACCAGGATTCAAGACAACCATCTCCGTTGGAGTCGCGGTATTTCCACAGATAACCGTCGAACTTTTCCAAAGCATCGTACAATTTATTTAAGTAGTTTTCATCTTTGCCGGTTAGGTAGTACATATTCAGCGCGGGACGAGGGAAGCAGAATCCCTGGAGCCATTCATAATCACATTTAAGCTTGTCATCCACAAGGCTGACCATGCCCGGAAAGCGGCCTTTATCGTTCAAATTATCGAGAAAGATCAGTTGATTGTTCAAGCCGGTTTCGAGGTCGCGTTTCGCATACATCTCGCCGCCCATAGGCTGTGTTTCCAGCCATACGTTGTTGTAGCCACCGCCCTCGGTAAGCACTTTGATGCCGTGAAAGTCCTTGATGTTGTTTTTTTCTTTTCTCTCCGCCGTATCAAACAGTTTCTGCAAAGCTTCATCGGAAGTTTTAAAAGTAATTTTAGTAGCGTTTTTCATGCGTTTAAATTCTTTCATATTTATTTTGAGCGAATTAGCGTAAGCAGTCTCTAATTTAACCCCGGAAAAAAAGGAATCAACAGATA
>CAIMFA010000752.1 GCA_903840185.1 uncultured Lentisphaeria bacterium
ATGGGCAATATCCTGCTGAAAGGCAGCGAAGGTCTGGCCAAGGCGATCATGCACTGGATGAAAGATATATTCTCCAAAAACCCGATCCGCATGACCGGCGCCATGCTTGCGCGCAGCGCCTTCAAGGAGCTCAAGGAGATCGGAGATTCCGAAGAATTAGGCGGAGCCCCGCTGCTGGGCATCAAAGGGATATGTGTGATCGGCCATGGGTCGTCCACTCCCAAAGCGGTGCGCAATGCCATCCGTGTTGCCAGCGATTTCGTAAGATTTAATATTAATGAAAAGATTACTCAGCGTATCATCGAAACCAACATGATGATCCATGAAAAAGACAAGAGTGTGAATTCCGAGTCTGTTCATGGCAATGAATAGGGTGCCCGCCGCGGTGCCGGATACTACTTTAAATTCAGACATTCAGGAGATGAAATGAGCATAAAAATTATTGGTACTGGTTCATATGTGCCCGAAAAGGTACTGACCAATTTCGATCTGGAGAAAATGGTTGATACCTCCGACGAATGGATCAGGACCAGGACCGGCATTGAACAGCGCAGGATTGCTTCGGCAGACCAGGCGACATCGGATCTGGCTTACGAAGCCGCGGTAAAAGCGCTGGAAATGGCGAATACCTCAGCTGAAGAACTCGACGGCATCATCGTCGCCTCCATCTCCGTTGACCATGTTTTCCCAAGCACCGCCTGTATCCTCCAGAAGAAGCTCGGCGCCATGAAAGCGTTCTGTTTCGACCTGGAAGCCGCCTGCTCCGGTCTGATTTATTCGATTGAAGTCGCGCATGCTCTGATTAAGTCCAATATCAAATATCGTAAATTGCTGGTAATCGGTGCTGAAAAGCTTTCCAGCATCGTCAACTGGGAAGACCGCAACACCTGCGTTCTTTTCGGCGACGGCGCCGGCGCAATGGTTCTGGAAAAGACTCCGGAAGGCGCTGAAGACTGCGTTCTAGCATCCAATCTCGGTGCCAACGGCAGTTATACCGAAATCCTTCAGATACCAGCCGGCGGCTCCAGAATGCCGGCTTCGCAAAAGACTATCGATGACAAACTTCATTATATGACCATGTCCGGTCAGGACGTATTCAAGCTGGCGGTCAACGCCATGGTCAGCTCCTGCAGAGAAGCCATGACTTTCGCCGACATGCCGGCCGCCTCTGTCACATGGCTGGTGCCGCATCAGGCGAATTACCGTATCCTGAAAGCCGTCGCCTCCCGTCTGGACATCCCGGAAGAGAGAGTCTATATGAACGTCAACCGCTACGGCAACACTTCCGCGGCTTCAATCGGCATCTGTATTGATGAAATGAACCGGGGCGGATTTGTCAAGCCCGGCGATATCATTCTGATGACCGCGTTCGGCGGCGGACTCACCTGGGGTTCAATTCTGCTTAAGTGGTAATATTCCATTGCAGCAGACAAGAATAAAAAACGGCTGAGGAAACTCAGCCGTTTTGCATTTTACAGCCTGGTATTATCAATGTCACAGCACGGATTTGATCTCGTGTTCCAGGCTGTCCGATTGACGGTAGACGATTCTGGCGGCCAGTTCGACCGCAACGATAGCCTTTTTATATTCCGCCGGAATACGGTCGAGCCGGTCACTGAATTTCAGCCGGAAAATCTCCGGCAGGTGCTCCAGGATTATCTTGTCCTGAATAAGTTCAGGGTGCGTTGTCAGATAGTTTGAAATGGCGACATTCTTGGCATTGATCTGGCGGCTGAGCTGTTCGGTCAGTTCAGTCAGCTTGCTGCCGGATACCTTGAACTGCGAGAACAGCCAGTCGGCTTCGCGGCAGGCGCTGTTCTTCAGACTGTTCATGATTTCGGCGACCAGCTCTTTTTTGACGCTTTTGAATTCTTCCGGATCGAGCATCAGCCCGCTCAGGATTTCATAGGAGGAGGTGATCACCCCGCACTTGTTGGCCGATGCGTCTTTCACTATCCAGATGCCGACCTCCTGGAGTTTATTCCTGGCCGCCGGCGTGATAAACGAATTAGCCCCTTCTACAATCGCCAGCGAGCTGTTTTTCCCGCCCGGGCAGTAATCCTGCCAGTTGGATATCTCAATGGTCGACGGCCTGCCGCCGCACGGAATGAAAATATCGGCATAGTTATATAGATTGTTCTGAAACAATTTCATGAACTCATCGCGGCTCAGCATTTTTCCCACCAGTTTGCCGCCGCGGCAGGAAATCATCCGGTGCCGTTCTATTCCTTCAATTTTTTCCGGTTTGGAGTAGACGATATAGGCCCCGTCGCCTTTCAGTTTCTCCGGCTTGAATGCATCCAGATTGGACTTCAGCACCAGCAGCGCAAGCTCGTCACGATCGATTCCTTCCGGGTCGAACAACGCGGCGGGTCCGTCAGTGATCGCCACTATTTTCAATTTCGGATAAATATATTCACCGCCGCTTTTCTCCAGCAGCAGGCGGAGTTCATTACCGGCGACATCGCCGAACGGACCGCCGGATATCTTTATCGAGAAGGCGTCTTTAGCGGGGTTGATATTCAGTTCGCTTAGTGTCTTCAGCAGATACTGATGCACGCCGAACGAGGTTACGCCGTATTCCTTGTGATTGATGCCCCGGTCCGGCTTGCCGGAGATCAGACCGGACTTGAGAGTATAGCCGTTCCTGTCGGCATAATTGCCGATCCATTCAATCATCACATCGAACATATTTTCATCCGGCCCGATTTCGATGATTTCCTTGTTGTCAATGTAATCAACGATCCTTGGATTCTTCAGCTTGTCGCGCTTGTCGTAGTTGATCAGCGACAGAAACGCGTCGCAAATGGCGCGCTGGGCTTCAAACAGCGTCGGCTCAAACTGGCGGTTTTCGGCCAGGTTGAGCAGCGTTATCATTTTAGACCCGCCCTCATAAATGTCTTTGTTCTTCATATGCTGGGTATGGGCCAGCACAAATCCTTCACGGAATATTTCATCCTTGGCAAATTCGTAATTATCGCGCTGCTCCAGCTCGTTGGCGCTGCTTTTTGGCACGACTGTGCGCCATCCGCCGCGGGCGATTTCGGAGAACCGCACCTGAAAGCCGATCGCGTTTTCACGGTAGAAATAGAAAATGCCGAACGGACGGTCCTGCGGAAAGGAACTGCGGTATTTTTCTGAAATGTTCTCATAGAACGCCATAAATGCGGGGTCAAGCCGGAAAGCCAGAGCGGCTTTGTCCTCAACAAAAAAGTTTGTCTTACGGATATTCTGCAGAAAGTTCAGGGCGCCGCGGAAAACCGTTTTGACACTGGTGTCTTTCTCGAACATCCCTGTATTTATATCGCTGATTTCCTTCTCGATCTTCCGCGCCTGGCTGACGGCCTTTTTATCGTTCTTTTCACCTTCCGGATCAAATTTTGCGTAGAAATACGCCACCATATCGGTCAGGATGGACGGATACAGCGCCATAAAACGGTAAATATCGTCGCTGTTATAGGCGTTACGGTCAACGAAGGAAAGCTGGGTGTGAACAAACTCGGCGACTGACCGCATCAGATTGGTGTCCGCCAGTGAGAAAGAGAGCTTGGTGACCAGTTCGCGATGAAACAGGTCAAGCATATCGACCCAGTTGACCAGCTTCAGTTCGCGCAGCAGCCGGGTTACTTTTTTAGAACTCGGCGAGATGTCTTTGTCCGACGTCAGATAAAGCGTGTTCACCACTACCGGCATCCGGGTGAACGCATGCACATCATCCTGACGGGTCAGGTCGCGGAAATATGCCCGCTCGATATTGAAGCCGCTGAGATGTACCGCTTCAATCAGCTTGTACAGGAAACCGCCGCGCTGCGCCGCGCAGGTGCGGGCCAGCGTCAAACGCAATTCGCGCCCGCTGGCTTTTTCAATTCCGACGTTGATAAAATCTTTGTCCTGGGCGTCAAGCGCCCATTTCAGCCGCTCGGCCAGCTTCTCAGCATTGAGATCTGAAACGCCGCGCCAGTTGATGCGTTCATAGATTTCCTTGAACTCCGGATCGATCTTTTTGAACTTTTTCTTGTAGGCTTCCGACAGTTCCTTGAAAGAGATATTCGGTTCGCCGCCCAGCGGGATCCTGTCGGCCAGGGAATAGTATTCGATCACCAGAGTGCGGGGGGCGTTGTTGATGACAATCTTCTGTTTCGACTCATGCACCACGGCGCCGGCGATATTATGGACGCGCATCATCCGGCTGGTGACCAGCAGGTTATTTTCGGCGCTCTTGAGATAGATCAGAATGATATTGCCTTCACATTCGATCCGCTGAATCCCGGTCTGACTGTCAATATTGAATAAATGCGGCAGTATCTGTTCTATCTGGGAAGGCGAAAACGTCTTGAAAAAGTAATCCGGCATGATTTCCTGAAGCAGATCGTACCAGTATTTCAACTTTTCCGCATGTTGTTTGACAATCCCGTCCATCACATTCTGTCCTGAGACCATAATTACCTCCGCGTTATTGCAATCGCATTTAATGGATAACTTCTATTAATATCTCTTCCAGTTTCATATTAGTCAATCTATTTATCCAAATAATTTCCGCACCATATAAAAACTTCCAACTTTGTTAAATGATTTAACAAAGTATAATATAAGGCCTGTTCGTAAATAGTGCAATACCCCTTGCAACAGTTTTTGTTAAAATAAAATTGTCCCGACAGGAAAAACCTGACAACCGCCGCCAGCACATTCGGACACATTTTGGACAACCTCCTGCACATTTTGGACAATCACTCCGAGATATTAGAGAGTCGTTGAACGTAACGTTTTGTGTTCTCCATTTTCAACTTTCAATTTTCCATTTTCAATTGTCCGTCCTCATTTTGGACACATATAAAGAGGAATATTGCAAGTGACAAAACCCCGTCCGTGCGATTTTTCTTCTTTTTTTTCCATTTTTGATTTGTGTTATAAA
>CAIMFA010000753.1 GCA_903840185.1 uncultured Lentisphaeria bacterium
ATGCGCTTCCAGGAGCTTGATATGTGATCGGCGATTAAGCCGGAATGACTAAAGCGGGGGAATTAGATTGTAGCCTGTTTGCGCTGTTTAATGTGCTGTATTTTACTGGATTAATAAGCAAAAAATGCTTCATTCTATAATGTAATATATGTCTGAGTTCCATTCATCTACGGGGAAATAATATCCACTTCCGGTTGAACTTGTCTATTCACTCGGTCCGCAGTTGGTCAGCCGTATCCCCCGTTATAATCGCAGCAGCAGGAAAGCGCCTCGCGCCGGTGATTATGCATCCAGTAACTGACGACACGACGGCTGTTGAATTCGTGAATTTTAAAAATATTTTCATTCTTTTTTGCCGAAAATCCAAATTGAACTATTGACATTATGTTAATCATCATCTATGCTATATACATAGATAAACATACATAAGGAAATGAAAAATGCTGAGTGATGTTAAGATTGAAACCATTTCTTGTGATCCGATATACCGGCAGATTGCCGATATATTAAAGAATAATATTATTTCGGGAAAATTGCCAAGTGGAACCCAATTGCCGCCGGAGCCGATATTAGCAGCGAAATTCAACACCAGCCGATTAACCCTGCGCAAGAGTTTGAATATCCTGGAAGATCAGAAACTGCTGGTTCAACGTAAAGGACGCGGCACATTTATTACTTATCAATCGCTTAAAAAATATCGCATTGCTATTTCCGGGATCGGGCTGGCTACAGAAGACCCTTTCAATTGGCATGTATTTGGGGGCATAAGTCAGGCGTTGGTCGATATTGAGAAAGAATTCGTTTTTATTGACAATAGTGGAGATGTGCTCGACAAATTTCACCACAGCAGGTGTGACGGCTTAATTGCGGTTGCCCCGGGATTAAGCCAGATCGCAAAATTTTGCACTACGGAATTTGACTCTATTCCTCTGGTGTTGCTAAATGTTCAGGATAAAAAGATCAGCAAAAGAAGAGTTTGCGTTGACGTGGAAAAGGGTTCCATGCGCACGGCGATGGAACATTTATCGAAATTAGGGCATCGCCGCATTGCATATATTACAAGAGAAGGCGATGAATTCAACCAAAGGGACCGCAATGCTTCATTTGTGAACTCAATCAAAGAGCTTGACCTGGATAACGCGCCTGATTTATATCAGTGCGGAGTGCATGGAGTATGGTTTTATGATATCGGCCGGGACCATGCCTTAAAATTATGCCAAATGAGCAATCTGCCTACAGCAATAGTCTGTCCGAATCAAACAATAGCGCTAGGTGCCTGGCAGGGAATAATTGAGTCAGGATTGAAAATCCCAGAAGACATCTCAATTATTGGATATGACGTGCCGGAATGGGCCAATCCATATCTGGCAACTCTGGTACAGCCGGAAATAAAAATGGCCGAAGCCGCCGGAGCATTGCTACTGGAACAGCTTAGGGGCGGAACTGTTCAAAATCAGGAAATGATTTTTAAAATCATGCTTGAAGAACGTAAAAGTTGCGCACCACCGCGGAAGCGTTAATTTTCGGCAAAATATCTTAGATCGAAAATACCGATTGCGAATAGTTTTAAATAAAGGTTATATATGAAGATTACCGGGACATTTCTGGATGAAATTACACACGATATCCCATCATTAAACTGGGATGAACAAGATTGGAATTGTGATTTTAAACTGATGAAGGCTGTCGGGATTGATAAGGCTATCATGATCCGCTGCGGCTGGAAGAATTGGATGACGTATCCTTCTAAGATACTAATGAAATATGAGAACGCAACAGTACCGTCAACTGATCTGATTGCAATGTTTCTGCGTCTTGCGGAAAAGCACGGAATTAAATTTTATTTCGGCACTTATTTTTCGGGACGGGACTGGCTGCTTGAATCTTATAATATTGAGCATGAATGTAACCTGATGCAATGGACCTGTCAGGAAGTATGGGATGAATATGGAAAAAACAGCCCGGCATTCGGCGGCTGGTATCTGTCTCAAGAAATTTCCTCGGCAATATCCTGGCGGGTCGTTGAATGTTACAAGAAAGTCGGCAAGTTCTGTAAAGAAATCTCCGGCAATCTCCCGGTAATGATTTCGCCGGGTTTTAAGGGGGTAAAGGGCCAGGACATGGGGATTCCGTATGCCGAACGCAGACGGAACGCAATCACTCCCGAAGAACATCGCAAAGACTGGGACTGGATTTTAAACGAGATAAAAGGCGCAGTGGACGTCGTGGCGTTTCAGGACGGGCATGTAGATTTTGATGAACTTGAAATATTCCTGAAAATCAACAAAGAACTAGCGGATAAACACGGATTGACGCTGTTAACCAATGCTGAAACGTTTGACCGCGATATTCCCGGAGTTATGCCGCCGATCAAATGGGAAAAATTGCGGTTCAAATTGGAAGCCGCCCGAAAAGCAGGAATAACCGAAGGGATTACATTTGATTTTGCGCATTTTCTGAGTCCGAACTCCTGTTATCCGCAGGCGAAAAGCCTGCTGAAGCAATATTGCATATGGGCCGGAATCAATTATAAAAGTTAAAAAAAGGTGAATGGACAAATGCGTAGCCAAAAAGGTTGTAATTCTGGGATATTTACGCTCATAGAACTCTTGGTAGTCATAGCTATCATAGCTATTTTGGCTTCAATGTTGTTGCCGGCGCTGGGCAAAGCCAGAGAAAAGGCACGACAAACTTATTGTTCATCAAGCCTGAAACAGTTGGGGTTGGTCGTATCTAATTATAACCTAAATTATAATGATTATTTGCCTGCTTGTGTAGACTATAATCGAGGAAGCAACAGCACATATGTTTGGCCTTTTTTAGGCACTTTCAATCTTAAGTACATAAAAAAAGATGATATTTGGAGCAAGGGTTGTCCATCCTATCCTCCGTCAGTGCTGAAAGATGCAGGCTCATGTTATGGATACAATAAGTATCTAGGATCTTACAAATCAAATGGTACTTTAGATGCCGATAATTATGGATATACAAAAATAACCAGAATAAAATCTCCATCAAAAAAATTTATGGCTGCTGACTCGAAAAGAATTTCTTGGGGTTGGGTAAGATATTATTTAAACCCGTCTGCAGATGATACTGCATGGTTATGGCACGGTCTCGCTGTCAACGTCCTGTATATTGATGGACATATTTCTGTTCGTAAGGTCTCAGAATTCTATTTGGCTTCAGATGGAGTAGGTGCTAATGCCTTAGCTGACCAAAATATGCGCCCTGATAAGTGAGCTTCTTGCAAAATTGTCAAAAATGTTAAATTTTTCGTAAAGGTAACTTTATGAAACTAAACTTATACAGAAAAAGATAGAGAGGAAAGATGAAAAAATACTACCTGTTAATGTGCTTGATTTTTTTATTATCAGCAAACTGGCGTCTCTCGGCGGGTGTTACACTTGTATCGCAGGGAAACCCTACGGCTCAAATCGTTATTAGTAAAACAGCAAGCGACCAAATCAAGAATGCGGCAAAAATTCTTTCGCAATACGTCGAACTTGCGACAGGGGCGAAAATTCCAATTTTGACTGAGGATAAACTTGCGCAATACCATAAAGGGTTCACTGTACATGTCGGACAGACGGAATTCTCGTTGGCGCAGAATATTCTTCCTAAGGGACTTGACGATGACGGTTTTGTCATCGTCTCGAAAGGGCAAAGTATTATAATTCTCGGGCCAAGCGATTACGGAACAGAGTTTGGAGTCTATGATTTTCTTGAACAGTACGTCGGCGTACGCTGGCTAATGCCTGGTACTAACGGAACGGATATTCCGCAAATTAGCACAATTGTGATCCCTGAATTAAAGAGAAGCGATGCGCCGGTTTTCTTTTCACGATTGATAAGCGGTATGCAATGGTTGACTAACCAGCCAGGGTTACAAACCGAATGGGCAAAATTTAACCGCATGCATGGACGAGTTAACTTCCATCATAATTTAAACAGTCTTTTTCCCCCAGAAACGTATGCCAAAAATCATCCGGAATTTTATCCTATGAAAAAAGGGACGGCTCGTTATTCTCCGAAAGACAACAACGACTTTCAGTGGCAACCGTGCTTTACTGCGCCGGGAATAATTGATGAAGCGGTGAAGAACATCATTCAATATTTTAATGAGCATCCATTGGAAAAGTCATATTCCCTTGGAATTAACGATTCCGGATTCTTTTGCCAGTGTCCTGGCTGTCTTTCAAAGATATCCGGAAAGAAAAACTTTATTAACGATATTGATTATTCCGATCTTTATTACGATTGGTGCAATAAGGTTGTTGAAGGGGTGTTAAAAGTACACCCGGATAAATGGTTTGGTTGTCTTGCTTATCACAATGTCGCATCTGCACCGGTGAACGTGAAACTTCATCCACATCTTATTCCGTATTTGACGCAAGATCGAATGATGTGGATTGATGAAAATATAAGATCGAGAGGAAAAGCGGCAACCGAGGCATGGGCAAAAGTATCGCCGGCAATCGGGTGGTATGATTATATTTACGGATCCCCATATTGCATTCCCCGTGTATATTTTCATCACATGCAGAAATATTTACAATACGCAAAATCACAAAGAGTAAAAGCACTCTATGCGGAATCGTATCCGAATTGGGGCGAGGGGCCGAAGTCATATGTAACGCTCAGATTGTGGTGGAACCCGGACCAGGATGTCGATAAAATGCTTCAAGAGTGGTATGTTCGTTGTGTCGGGGAAGACGCTGCGCCATACCTGGAAAAATATTATGGGATATGGGAACGGTTTTGGACCAAAGATATTCTCACGTCAATGTGGTTCATTAAGGGAAGTGATAACGCTGAGTGGCTTCCGTTTCATGATGTGGAATATCTTGCAGATGTAAAAAAGGAAGATATTTTGGAAAGCAGGAAACTTTTAGACATATGCGCGAGCAAGTGCAAGACCAGTAAACAG
>CAIMFA010000754.1 GCA_903840185.1 uncultured Lentisphaeria bacterium
ACGGCGTCAGCGAATTGCCGCGGGGACTCCCGCCGTAATTAGCTGACTCAATGTATTATCTTCATTTCCTTCATGAACTTCATGGTGAGAATGGCTGTTCTCTGTGCCCTCAGTGACCTCAGTGGTGAAAATAGTTTCAGCTCAACGGGCATCTAAACACTCGGAGTAGTTCTAAAACTTCAGAACTTTAGAACTTTAGAACTTTAGAACTTCAGAACTTTAGAACTTACCGATGACTATCTCATTCATTGCCAGGCGTTTACCCGGCGGGGTGATTGCCTGCGGATAGCCGAGGGTGATCAGCGCAACCGGGGTCAGGTCAAAGGGCAGTTTTAGCATTTTACTGAGTTTTTTGGGCTGTATCCAGCCGATCCAGCAGGAACCCAGGCCCTGCGCCTGAGCTTCCAGCACCAGATGTTCGCCTGCAATGCCGAGGTCAAGCAGATGATAATTGATGCCGGAGAAAAGCGGCGCCAGGAAGTGGGTGACGAGCGACTTTTTCGAGCAGAGGACAATGATTACCGGGGCCTGTTTCGCCCACGGCATCGGCAGGCCGGGCAAAAAACCTTCAGAGCAGATGCGCTCCCGGAGCCCACGTTCTTTGACGACGATGAACCGCCAGGGCTGCTGGTTGCAGGCCGATGGCGCCCAGCGGGCAGCTTCGAGACAGCGTTCAAGCACGTCATCAGGAACCGCGGTTTCCTGATAGCAGCGGCAGCTGGTGCGGCGTTTAATTGTATCGAGTATGTCCATAGTTAATTGAAAATTGAAAATTTAAAGTTGAAAGTTGAAAGTTGAAAGTTGAAAGTTACATGAGTTTATTAATTAGTCCTTTGTATTTATTCTTATTCCTGACTCCTCAAAAATTAATCGTGATCTGCATTTTGGCGCGTTCCTGCTGGAGGACTTCCTCCACCAATGCCCTGATCTTGTCGTCGCGCAGCCTGACTCTAAGCACTTCCTTCATGCTTTCATACGGCAGATAACATGGTTCGGTCCGGGCATTGACCTTGATGATAAAAAGGCCGATACGGTCATCAATGATCCCGCTGAACTCCCCGGCCTGGAGCGCAAAAGCGGCGCTTTCAACCCCTGACGGCAGCTCGCCGTCGGCCCGGAATGTGCCGAGCACCCCTTTCCGGTTTTTACTGACAGTGCAATCGCTGAACTGCTCGGCCAGCCGGCCGAAATCCTCGCCCTGCCGCAGTCTGGACAGGACAGTCTCCGCTTTATCCATGTACTTGGCGGTTTCTTTCGGGTCGCTCTTCTTAATCAGTATCTGCGAAATAGTGACCGTTGCCGGCACGGCAAACAGTCCCTGGTTTTTGCGGTAGTAAGTTTCGATTTCAGCGTCCTGTATCTCCAGCTTATCGGCGAAACTCATTTCGATCCACTTGTTGAACGCGATTTTGAACTGCTGCTGAGGATCTTTTGAAGCCTTGGACTGATACTGTTCCAGCGTTAGATTCTTTCCGGCGAGTTCACTGATCAGAAACGCCTGCTTATCCGGCGTCAGCGAGCTGAAAAGGCGGCGGAACTCGGCCAGCACCATTTCCGGGGACGGTCTGATATTCGTAGCCTTGAGCTTCTGTTCAATGATCGAACGGTCTATTGAGTCATTGATGTCCTCTCTGATCAAAGTCTTAACCTTTGAGGCTGGCATTTCCGCCATCCGTTCGACCGGAAGCTTCTGTCTAAGCGTCTTAATCGCCACTTCGCTGGTGATTTTCCGGCCGTCGATTTCGGCGACCACCGGCGGCAGGAACATGAACTGCCGGTTGCCGGTGGAGTCGGGGCTGTAATCCTGTGACGGCAGCGCTTGAATACTCAGCAGGAACGCTGTAATTGCGGCAGCGGTATAAGATTTTCCACGGCGCAGGTCAGGCATGGCAATGCTCCATTACTGCTCGGAAGAGAGAAAGCTTGCAGGTATGCGCGAAGTTTTGTTTTCCGGCAGATTGTTTTCAAGTTCAAACTCGGCGGCTATGGTGTCGGCGCATTTGTTCTTGTCATTACGCATGGTAACGGTATCACAGAGCAGGCTGAACCTGGTGCGGAGACTTTCCTGACGGGCCATGCGCGCCGCTTCGATCGATTTCCTGGCGAGCATCGGTTCCAGCGCTTTGGCGGGGGGGTATTCACTGACAATATTCTGAGATTGTTCAAGTTCAGCGAAAACCTGCTCCGAGGATTCAGCCTGCAGCATATTGGCGACTGATTCCTGAAGGCTTCTGAGCTTTTTCAGTTCAGTGTCAGCCTGGATGAGACTGCGGTAGAGGCCGTGGCGCTTGCGGGCCGCATCCACGGTTTTGATCGCCCCTTCGATATCCCCGGCATTGAGCTGCTGCTGAACAGTGCCCATATAGATGTTGCTGACTTCGCTCTCTTCAAGTTCGGCCAGGAAGATATTTTCCGTATCCAGCGCCTTCATTTTGATGATCTTTTCAATCGCCTGTTCGTGCTTGTTATCTTCAAGACTCTTGAACATATCTACAGTGAGGCGGTTCCGGGTAAGCGGCGGGTCGGGTACTTCCTTTTTACCGCAGCCGGCAGCGCCTGCCAGCACCGTGACGGCGGACAGTAAAACGAAGCATCTCCAGAGTAAACTATATTTTAAAACCATTGAATTCTGTTCCATCCTTGAGATTATTAAACCACTAATAAGATAATCCGGATTTCCGGAATTTAAAGGAAACAAGCCATTAATCCGGCAAATCGCTGCCCGCATTAACCGCAGAGTCATCCCGCAGTCGCGGGACTAACCTTAGAGTTAGCAAGCCACAGAGGTGAAATTGGCTTTAAAACTCCGTGTTCCCTGCTTCAACTTCTCTCGTTGTTCCTGCTCAAAGTATTGGTGCCAGCAGTGCGCAGAGGTTTTCCATCAGGCGGACGATGAACTTCTTGTTTTCGATCGCCTCCAGCTGCACTTCATCGCTTTGAGTGAGTTCATTGCGGAACTGCTGCTCCACGTCTTTCAGGAAAGAACCTTTTTCAACGCAGAAGTCCAGCTCGAAGTTCAACCGGAAACTGCGGACGTCGCAATTGCTGGAGCCAAGGTACGCCCATTCGCCGTCAATAATCATCGCTTTGGCATGGGAGAAAAAGCCTTTGCGCTCATATATTTTGACGCCTTTATGCAGGAGTTTGCGGTAGAAACTCTGAGCGGCCATATCCACAAAAAAGTGATTGTTGTTTTTCGGCACGATAATCCTGATATCCACCCCGCGGGCGGCGGCCATGCAGATCGCGCTCTGGTAGCTGTGGTCCGGCACGAAGTAGGGCGTCATGATCCACAGATACTCCTGCGCGGTAGCGGCTGCGGTGAAAAATACATTCTGGGTAGCCTCCGGGTTCTGCCCCGGACCGCTGTTTACAACCCTGACGATAGCGTCTCCGGCAGGTTCCGGCGGCGGGAAGTCCTCCGCCACTGCGACATCCTCCAGCGCTTTGCGCGTGGCAAATATCCAGTCTTTGAAAAACTGGAACTGGAAATCGGCGACACTGGGCCCGGTTATCCGGCAGTGCAGATCATGAATGTGCTTCCGCCTGGGCGTTTTAGCCAGCGGGACGTTTTCTTCAGAAATATTGATGCCGCCGACAAACGCCACTTTCCCGTCAATCACCAGTAGTTTGCGATGGTTGCGCATTTGAATCCGCCACGGCGTGAAGATGCTGATGGGCGAAAATGCCCTGATACGGAGTTTCGGAATCTTCCGCTGCGAATAACGCCGGAAGAAATGGCCGACCCCTGCATAGAAACTGCCGAAACTGTCATACAGCACTTTCACGTCAACGCCTTCTTCGGCCTTTTTGGCCAGCGCGTCAAAAACCGCTCTGCCGACCGGGTCGTCCATGATAATGAACGACTGCATCCGGATGCTGTACCTGGCATTGATTATATCCTCCAGCATCCGCGGATAAGCCATAGTTCCGTCCTCGAGCAATTCCAGACTGTTGCCGGTAATCGGATTGCAGTCCGGCAGCAGTTTGTCCAGCACGCGGCTGAACTCCGGAGCAGGCTCCTGTGTGCGGTCTGGACTGAAACGCTGCAGGCATGACAAATAGTTGTTAATGGCCGCCGCACTGGTAAAAATCGTCTTCGATGAATTGAATTTATCACTGGAATTCCGCATGCTGCTTTCCATCGTTTTAAGCCGGTTGATCCCGAGCATCAGGTAAAGCATCAACCCGACGACCGGCAGAATGGTGATCACCAGCAGCCAGAGCAGCGCGCTGGAGGGTTCTTCATGCTTGGTGAACAGAATATGAATCCCCGCGCCGAACTGGACAATGAGATATACCGCATATATCAGGATATAAAGAATCTGGTCTCCGCCGAACATAATACTCCTTTTCAGTCTATCACTTACGTGAAACGTAAATTATATTTATATTATATTGGACGTATTACGCAAAAATTCCAGTCAAAAGTCTCATCCGCATCACTCTTTCCCGCATTTTTCTTTAACCCGGCTTCTGCAGTTGCGATTTTTCCACTGTCCACTATATTAATGCCAGGATTGTTCCCGGCATTCAAGCAACCCCCGAGTGGTATGAATGAAAATTGAGAATAAAAGAATAGTGTCATGGTCAGCAGTTATATTATGGATGCTGCTGATCTTCGCCTTTTCCGCCCAGCCGGCGGTGAAGTCTGAAAAAGTCAGTCATGGCCTGGTTGCAATAATTATCAGGTACATCGGGAACCTGATAACCTCAGCGGGCATTGATCTCAGCTGGCTGGACGGCATAGTAAGAAAATCCGCCCATGCATTTCTGTTTTGCGTGCTCGCGGTACTTGTTGCCAATGCGCTTTTAACAACCGGCGTCAAAGGACTAAAGGCTTTCATCTTCGCATTTGTTGTGACGGTGTTATATGCCTGCTCGGACGAACTCCATCAGCTGTTTGTCCCCGGCAGAGCCGGCATGCTGTCGGATGTCGCGATTGACAGCCTGGGTGCAATAGCCGGGCTTTGCCTGACAGGAGCAATATATTGGATCACCATGCATAAAGAGATTAATATCAGCGAGAAATTTAATACTGCCGTCTTAAAATTGAACTTGTTTAAAAGCCTGAGGTCCAATTCATGAATGAAATCAGCCTGCTCTGTAAAATCCTGCCGCGCCTGAAACAGCGCGAAGAAATAGCAGTCGGCCCCGGCGACGATTGCGCGGCGATAGATATGGGCGACTATTACCTGCTGGCGGCGGTTGACCAGTTGATCGGCGGGGTGCATTATATCAGCGAAACCACCCCCGCGGCCAGAGCCGGGGCCAAACTGCTGAAACGCAACCTGAGCGACATTGCCGCAATGGGCGGAGTGCCGCTTTATGCCCTCGTCACCGTGGCCTCATCCCGCAAGGAGGAGGAATGGTTTCTGGGGTTTTACGAGGGGCTGGAGCTGGAAGCGGAAAAGTGGAATGTCGCGATTTGCGGCGGCGACCTGTCCGGACTGCCCGTTGGCGGAACGTCCGAAGTAACCACCTTGACCATCCTCGGCAGAACCGCTAAAAATCGTCTTTGTCTGCGCTCCGGCGCCCAGCCCGGATATCTGCTGTTCTGCACCGGCTGTTTCGGCGACTCGCTGAACAGCGGTCATCATCTGGATTTTGTGCCGCGGCTCAGGGAGGGCGAGTTTCTCGCGGGGAGCTATACAAAAGCCATGATGGATGTCAGCGACGGCTTGCTGATTGACGCCTGCCGCATGGCGACAGCCTCCTCGGCTGGCATCGAACTCTGGACCGAATGCATCCCGCGCCGCGGCGGCGCAACGCTCGAACAGGCGCTGACCGACGGTGAAGATTATGAACTGATATTTGCGGTATCCCCTGATGATGTGCCGGATTTGAAACGCAACTGGCCTTTCCCCGGCACGCCGCTGACGGAAATCGGCTTTTTTACATCTTCCCGTCCCGGGCAGGTATTTGACCGCGACGGCAATGAACTGAACAAAGGATCTTATAAAGGCTATGAACATTTTAGAGATTGAAAATATTGAGAGCCGCTCCGAGCAGGAAACCGAGGACTTCGCCGCCGCACTGGCGGAAACGCTGCCGCCCGGAACCGTGATTGCGCTGCATGGCGATCTCGGCGCCGGCAAAACCGTTTTCTCTCGCGGTTTCGCCCGCGGGCTGGGCATCACCGAACCGGTTTCCAGTCCGACCTATACCATCATTCAGGAATATCCCGTTGACAAGGGCGGATGGTTTTTCCACCTGGACTTGTACCGCATTGAAAATTCCGCCTCGGCGCTGGCGTTCGGCGTGAATGAATATCTGGAGGAGCCAACCGCGTTCACCCTGATCGAGTGGCCTGAACGCATCGCCGACATCCTGCCGCCGCATACCATCCACGTTCACCTGCACCACCGCGGCGACACCCTGCGCGAGATTACCGTAGCCGCCAATGGTCTGGATGAGTTTGTTCAATAAGGCGAACTCAAGTTCTGCGTTTAATAATACTGGGCGGAGGTGCGGGCGTTGTTTGTCCGTAGCTGCCGCTGAGGACTGCCATAAATTCCCCTGCAAGCCATTCGAACGGATATTGAATGGTGGATATTTCATCACACAGACTGGTAAACAGCAGGCTGTTGTCCATGCCTAGAATAGAGATGTCCTGCGGCACTTTAATCCCGTGCTGCTCCAGTGTCCTCAGCGCATTAAGCGCCAGCCAGTCATTGTGGCAGAACAGCGCGTCTACTTTGTGATTTTTAACGAATTCAAGCAGACTGTCCGAATCATCAGCGCTAATGATTTGCGGCTTCAAACCGTGCTTCAGCATGTTTTCGCGGTAGCCCGCGGCACGTTCCTGAACCGCATGGCTTTGCCGGTTATAAGTAAGATGCACAATATTCCGCCTGCCCTGTGAGATAAAGTAATCAACCGCGGCCGAGCCGCTGACCTTTTCATCCGCATGCAGAAAAACGGTTTTGCCGCCTTTGCAGCGGCTGAGAAATGATGCGACCGGCATGTCCAGCCCGGCAGGAAGTTTGAAGCCGTCATCATGCGGAACGATTAGCATGGCATGGCATCGCCTGGCCGCAAACTCGTTGATGAGTTCAGTCATTTCCTCCGGCGTGTCAGCCGGCGTGATTATCAGGTGAAACCCGGCCGGATAAAGCGCGGATTTCACAGTTCCGGCAAAATCCATCAGGAAGGCGCTGTTCAACTGCGGAATTACCGCGGCAACGATCCGGCTTTGCCCGGTCATCAATTCCCGGGCGGCCGGATTGGAGCGGTAGCCGTGCAGTTCGGCGGCTTCGAGAATCCTTTTCCGGGTTGCCTGGCTGATTCCGCAGCGTTCGTGCAGGGCACGGTCAACCGTTCCCTGCGATACTCCGCACAATTTTGCCAGTTCAAGCGACGATATCATGGTTTGATTTCCACTCCGTTAAATACGATTCGCCGGATATCAATGTCACCGGAAACCACATTAATGAACGGTTTGCCTTGCTGAATTCCGACCGTACCGTAACCAGCAGCTGTACTGATAAAAGCCTTAAAGTCACTCTTCACGGCCGGGTTCATGTACAGTGTCTTGTCTGCCGCGTCGTAGCGTGCGCCGGACAATGCCTGAAGCAATCCGTAGGATGACATCGCCCGCGCATACCAGGCCCGCATTCATATTCGTTGAACGGATTACGGATCCTGCCGTCGTAGCGTTTCCGGACAGCCTGAACTAGCTTCAAACCTTCTTTTACCTGGCCCGTCATGATCAGGTGCGAGGCAACCTGATATTCGATACCGGTCCATACTTCATCGCTGTAGACGAATGGCAGATTAGGCTTTCCGCCGTTTGGCCACGAGCACAGCAGCAGCCCTGCCTCCCTGCCTAACGCATAGGTCGGGCGCTGCGGATTCGAATGGCTGGAGAGGTCGGTTTTGAAGTTGTGCTTGAATACCGAGGCGAGATGTTTTTTTACTTTGGCGGTACTGAGCGTGGAGTCGATCCCGCAGCAGCGGGCAATCCAGTCGCCCAGTACACCGTCGGACAGACAACCATTGCCGTACTGGTACTTGGGGCCTTCTTTTATAAGAATATCCAGAGCTTCCGGGGTGTAAGCCATCGAATTGATCTTCGCCGGGTTGTTTACCGGATTGCCGGCCCGAAGCCCCTCCCACTGAACCTTCTGGATAAAGTATTCTCCATTCCAGAGCTCTGAATCCATCCGCTTATGTCCTTTGGCGAGAAGCGACTCAAAAAGAGTTGTATCGTCGTTGCAGACCTTTCCCATCGCCACTGCCGCCGCCAGTGCGCCAAGATAGAAACTGGAACACATGCCATCCACTCCCCAGAACTCGATGTCGTAGGTGTTGTGATGTGGTTCGACCAGAAGACCATTGTAATCCGGGTCCCATGTCCCGATGCAGTACAGCAGGCTTTGCTTGACCTTCGGCCAGAGAGATTTGAGCCATTTCTTATCGCCGCTGATCCGCCATTCTCGGTACATCTTCATGATGCCGCCGAGCTGGCCGTCGGCAGCGGCGTGGAATTTATGGTCAGCGGTGCGGATGGGCAGCGGAGCGCGGAAATTCTGGTGCCCGCGTTCGTCCTGGCATTCATTGAACTCAGTTTCACGCAGTGATCGCTCAAGCAGCGGAAAGAGATGCGGCATGGCCTGCGCATAATTCCAGACGTGAGTACAGGAACCGGAACAGCAGCCGGAACAGTCGCAGCAGCCTTCCCACCCCCAGAAACGGCCGTCTGCCTGGCGCAGGCAGGTCGGCGATTTGAGAATGGTCAAATTAGCCGCAACAGCTTCGACGACCTCCGGAGACAATGTGGTGTCGAAAAAGCAGTCACTGAATTTACGGCTTTCATTGCGCAAACGGGCGGCATCTTTCCGCCAGCAGGCGATGACCTCGTCAATGCAGTCGAATTTAGCGGCGTACCATGGTACATAATAGGTGTCATCCCCGCTGGTCTTATCTTTGGAACAATCACCGCCGCCACAGCCGCATGACTCCGCCTGTTTTGACATACTTGCAAAGAAGCCCCAGCCTTCCCCGCCGGCACGATCCAGAGCCACACAGATTTCATGCTCTCCGGCGTTGAGATCGATTACAGCCGGGGTCCGTGTGACAGGAGCGGGTTTGACCGTTCCGGCCGTCGCGGCCACCGCCTTGCCGTCAACAAATATCCTGACCCCGCCATCGTGACCGATATTTAAAGTCCGTCTGCCTGCGGTCTTCATACTGAAACGTCTTGCCAGGTAAACCACTCCCGATCCGCCACGCATACCATGCACACTGACAAAATTACTTTCAGGGACATCCTCCCAGCCCGCGTTTTGCTCAAGGCCGATATATGCTGCACCATCTATATTGCTTATTGCCGGCATCAGACGCGAAGCCCGCCAGCCGGAATCAAGGAAGTCTAAATCAGGCATGCCTGCGGTTAAAATGCTGCGCGGTACATACCAGGCGGCTTGCAGACAGATTATTTTCTCTTCATCCGGTTTAAGTTTAAATGGCAGATAGATACTGCCGCCATTCCCGGGTTTACCTTCGGGATGCGGAGGTTTCGCCGCCGCGTCGCCGGCCATCACTTTGTTCCAGAGCATTGTCAGAGGATCGAACCAGCCGCCGCGAAACCAGGCGCAGTCAGAAACAGCCGCAGAATCGTCAATAAATGCGGCGAAACTGCCCTCGTCGGATGATTTACTGTCACCCCGTGGCGGGTTGAGGACAAACCCGCCTTGTATCGGACGGACACTTGTGCCACCCGACATGAAATTCACAGAATGGAATGAGTAGACAGCTTCAATCGATCTTTTGCTGTTGTTTTTGATCGTATATTCGAGCGCAAAAACCGGCAGGCTTGATGCGTCTGCATCGCCGGGAATGAAGGGACTCCACCCGGTCAATTCCACATCAACAGGCATTGACGAATCTGAAAGCTTGACGGTGGCGAACGGGAACTGTGAACTGAATGCGCAATCAGAAAAACGCGGCAGACCGTAGTTCTTTTGACTGCCGCCATTACCAGAGCCGGACGGCCCGAATGCTTTCCAGCCCGGAACCTGACCTTCAAGCACCCGCGCAGTTGGTGCTCCTTTGACGAACAGGGCAGAGAACATCATCGGCTCATTGAAGACCTCAGGCTTATGCCGGAGAGAAACGTGCGACAGCGAGCCAGTGCCTTCCAGGCAGACCATACCCGCACCTATGCCTCCCATCGGAAAGGCGATTCGATTACAATTTTCTCCACGGTAAACTTTCGGGGTCTGCTGTTTTACTGACATAATTAATTTCCCTTACAAAAAATAAGTTTATGTATTCTGAAAATATTTAACGTGTAGTTACACGTTAATAATAATTATACATGCTGCATCAAATTTTTGCAATCATAAAAATAAGGGTTTTTGTAAAATAAATGACATCGGGGGAATCCGTGTAGAAACAGTTTTCCCGGAAGCAGAGTCTGTAATCCGCTTCCGGAAAATTCATATATAATTGGTTACTCTTTCTTTTTAATTACGATAAGCGGGGCTTTTTTCAAGCCGCATGGTTTAATGATATATTCATCCTGCCATTGCTCACTGGCAGTCTGGAACTGTCCGGGGCCGGTCCATCTCGGATTCTTGTCAGCGAGGTGCAGCGGACCGTGTGAATTGCGCCGGTGTCCGAACAATTCCACCGTGATTTGATTAACGTCTTTGCGGAGGAACGGAGTTATGTCCAGTTCGGCGGGTTCCCAGGCGATCACGCCGGCCTCCGTGCCATTGACAAACACTCTGGCGGCCGGAGCCTGAAAACCGGGCAGCGAAATAAAGCAGGTTTCGCCTTTTTTAACCGTATGCTTGAACGCCATCATATAGGATACGGTACCGGAATAAAATGGCAGTCCCTGTTTTGTCCAATCGCCGCAGCGGAGTGATTTAGCCGGGGCAATTATGACCGGGTCGGCGAAATCAGTCAACTTCACGCCGAAATCTCCCAGCAGGAATGCGCTTTCAAATCCGGGATGGTTTTCACTGTAATCACAGGTCAGCAGCAATTCATTACAGCCGTCCTTCACAATTGACGGACTGACCGGAAGCTTTTTCAATGAGCGGTCGGTCCACCAGCCGGACTGCATATCGGCGGAAAGCGGATGTCCGTTGAGTGTAATCGTAAACGTCTCCGGCTTTTCTATTCCCAGATAAAGCGGGCCGAACGGAAGAACTTTAACTTCGATCCCGTATTTAAGCATTACTTTAACTGTCTTCGCCGCGGAATTGGTTTTCCGCAGCCACGGCTGGACCATAGCGCCGCCGCGCGGGGCAAGGCCAAGAGACGCCCTCGCCTGACGGTCAATCCTGAGGATTTCGTCCGGCTGCTGCCATTTGCCGTCGCCGATCTTATATGAAGGACGATCCAGCACCAGTACGTTCTCTTCCGACAGCATCACCGGATAGCGGTCCAGCTTCAATGCGGTTTCCCTGGCCGTGCGGTACGAAGACCGCCGCGGGAAAGATTCCTTTTGTCCGGCTTTGGGAATGATGAACAATCTGGAGCCGAGTTCAGGAAAGCCGGTTGAAATCACGAGCTGTTTTCCGGCAGCGGTATATTCCGCGGTGAAAACTTCGCCGGTAGCCGGATCAACTTCCAGTGGTACACCATGACAGCCGTCAAAGCCGCGGATGGCGACTTCCGGCAGCGCTTTGGTACGTTTGCTGACCGGAGGCGAGTCAGGGTCGGCCGACTGCCGGCTTAAGCCGGTATTGCAGACGAACAGATAGAAATTATCGCCGTCCTCTTTCAACAGATAAAGCAGTTCGGCGGCCTTTCTGCCTGACGGCTCAGTCAGGGAAATCGTGCGTCCCGGTTCGGCGGCGGCGGCAAGTTTCGCTCCGTCGGCAGGAGCCTTGACGCATCCGGCGGCAAACTCCACAGCATCGTCCGATACCAGCGCATCAACGTGTTTCGACACATCCCCGGCGAAAATAACGGTTCCGCCGGATGCTTTAAATTGCCTGAGCAGTTCCAGCGTAGTTCTGCGAATGGTCAGCATCGGCGAAACAATGACCACTTTATAGCTGGCCTGGCCTATAACCAGCGCCGGCTTTCTGCCGGCGGCCACTTTGCCATGCCGCGCCATGATCGTTTCGTCGCCGTAGTCAAAATCCAGTCCGGCTTCCAGCAGCGTGTCCTGTATTTTAACGAACATCGCATCATGCCGCCTGTTTTCTCCCTGTTTCCAGTCTTTACGGATCAGCGTCCAGAAAGTCTCGACCGGATGGATGACCAGAATATCCCTGACTTCTTCTCCGCCGATCATGACCCGGTTGATCCTGGCAAAGTAATCCTCCACTTTCGAGTAAACCTGCCACCATGGAGATTGATAGAAGATCCCGGCCGGATAATCACGCTTGGCTTCAGCTTCCATCGTGTACCAGCCAAGATGCATGCAGCGCAGATTTACGCCAAGAGCAGCCTGCCAGTCGGAAAGCGCTTTATAACCTTTGAACGGAAAATCCCAGCCGGTGCAGCCGTAGGTCTCGCTCAATCGCCATTTTTTGCCGAACTGTCTGGCGGCGGAGCTCAACTGTTTACAGGTGGCATAAATGCGCCAGTATTCAGTCAGTTCGTCCATGCCGGGAGCCTGCATATATTCATAATGCGGCATACATGCGCCAACCAAGCAAACCTGATCTGTTGGCGTATCCTCCGCCAGCATGTGTCCGGTATAAAGCAGGTTATTTTTTTCGCACCATTCGCCAATCTGTTTTGAAAAGGCTTCGACAAACATCGCGGTGGTGCAGTCACAGTAGTGATATGCGGTCCGGTTCATTTCTCCGTCAGGATTCCCCAGCCACAGCTCCGGCAGACGGTCTGTCAATTCATAACCGTAGCGCTGTTTGAATACTTCCGGCAGCCGTCCGGTCCATGGACAGCTGGGCACTATACCATCAAAAATCGTGCCATGGTGCGGTTCATCAGTAAATATTCCCGGAATCACGCCGCCAAAATCTTTTCCGCAGCGCTTCAGATAAGTTTCATGCGTCACTTCAATAAATTTCCTGACCGCTTCAGGATTCATGGTGTCAAGATAAGTCTGACCGTTGAACCAGCTATTGAGTTCCTCCTGCTTTACGCCGCATGTCAGAAGCATTTCATTCTTTTTCAGACTGCCCGGAATCTGCTTACGGCTGAGCTTCTCATAAGCATATTTTCCGCCTTCACTCTTTTTAACCAGGAAGAACCATTGCGCATCGTCAGGAACCGGGGTTTTCCGCAAATCGGTTATCTCCGTGAACCAGAGCTTGCGCATCCGGTATTCCGGATGCTGCGTAACCAGACCGCCGGCGGCGCCGGACGGCCAGCGGTCTTCATCGTACAGCCATGCTTTCATCCCGAGTTTCGTGGCCTCGTCAACCGCGGCATCCACGCACTTGAACCACTCATCGCCGAGATATTCCGTATTCAAACCAACTCT